>CAZCLS010000266.1:0-6153 GCA_964499565.1 uncultured bacterium | reverse complement strand
CCGATCGATGACAGCGGATTGGGATAGAAAAATTTCTTGCCGTCCATGTCTACCCCGGCGATCAGTGCGTTGTACAATGTCCGTTCCAGCACATCGATGTATTTGGCGGCGCCGTGCAGCAGGAACAACCGGTGATTCCAGTACACATTGGCAATCGACGCGCATGTTTCACAATAGGCGCTCATGTTCGGCAGTTCATAATTCTTTCCGAACGCTTCGCCGCCATGTGTGGAACCGATTCCGCCCGTGATATACATTTTTCTGGAGACGACATTGTCCCATATCCGGTCGATCGCCGCCAGGTACTGTTCATCGCCGGTCAATGCCGCCACATCCGCCATGGCCGAATACATGTACGTGCCGCGCACGGCATGTCCTACGGCTTCATCCTGGTCCAAAACTTTTTTGTGGGCCTGGCTGTATTCGCCGCCATCAGGGCCGCGCGTGTCAAGAAAGAATTTTGCCAGCTCCAGATAGCGGTCTTCACCAGTCACCCGGTACAGTTTAACTAATCCGACTTCGATTTCCTGGTGACCGGGAGCGTCTTCATTTTTCCCCGGACCGTACACCAGGTCGATCAGGTCCGCGTTCTTTATAGCGATATCGAGTATCCGGCGTTTGCCGGTTGCCAGGTAATACGCGACAGCCGATTCGTAAAAATGACCGGCATTATATAGTTCATGACTGAGTTCCTTAACTAATTTCCAGCGTTCCGGGCTGGCCCATTCATGTGGATCATCCGGTTTCATTGTCCGGTCGGTATACAGATACCCGTCCTCTTCCTGTGCTGCTTCAATCTTGACGATAATGTCATCGACGTATGCTTCCAACACCGGATCGCGATGAACACTAAGGGCGAACGCCGCGCCTTCAATCACTTTGAACACATCCGAATCGTCAAAAGGGCAGCCGGAATGCTTGCGGTCATTTTCAACCAGACCGCCCGCTTTGGCGAAGTTGGCTATGCGGCCGGTCTCCTCGCATTTCTGAAACGCGAAAGGGATCGTCTCATTCTGGTTCACGGCTATGCGGCGTGACCAGAATGTGTCGGTTATGGTCACATCGGTGAACTGAACGGGAAGAAACGGATAATCACGTGACTGAAGGTTCATACTATATACTGATCGGTTATCGGTTATCAACTCCTTATCATAATAATCGATGAACTATACCAGAAAGCCATTTTTTTGAAAATGGCGAAAACAACCAAAAACATATCCAAGGATTCAATCCAGGCAGACCATACTGCTATAAAACCCATCAAAATTATATTAGTTTTTAATACTACCACAATATTATTTTTGATATTTCCGGATATGTTTTTGATATATGTTACCATTGTTACCGATTGAGGATTGTGCTAATCTTTTTTGCGGAACCGAATACTGATAAAGGTTTCATTACCGGTTTGAGGGGAGGTCACACTATACAGACCGTGTAATTCTTACACATCCAGGCGGCAGCTATCCTGCCGCCTTTTTTTGTTTCTTCCCGGCCAACGTCTTTTGCTGTTTTCTGTGCTGCTTTTTCACTTCGGGATTGAATGCCGGCCAGGCAATAGCACGGCTGGTCCCTCCACATGTCTTTCTACTGATATCCACGCAGGCTGCTGTGTATATCTCAATCCTGTTATGAACATTTACTTCAACAGGTATAGTTGCTATAATTAGCGATTATGAAACGAATAGTATTGTTCAGTGCTTTTTTCGTTCTGCTGGCGGCAGGTCTCCTGCTTGTCTACTGGCCCGCTCTGTCCAGTTCGTTTCATCTGGATGATTTTGATACGATAGTCAATACCAATCTCCCGTTCATCTCTCCCTGGAAATTACTGCAGCAGTATCCGACCCGTTGGCTCGTATTTCTCACCTTTTATGCCAATGCACATTTAGGCGGAATGGATGTAACGGGATTTCACCTGGTAAATCTGGGCATTCACCTGGTCACCTCTTTCGCGATTTTTCTGTTAACCTACGTGCTCTCACTGCACTGTCTGCGCCGATATAAAAAATCAACCTTTTTTTCACCGGTATGGCTCAGCATAGCTGCCGCGCTGGTTTTTGCCCTGCATCCGCTCAAATCTCAAACAGTTATTTATATTACTCAGCGCTTTATGCTGTGCGCGACACTGTGGTATGTGCTCGTTCTGCTGAGCATTGCCGCCGGCTGCCTGCCCGGAAAGTCCCGGAGAACCGGAATGCTGTTTGCAGCTATCTTCTTTGTCTGCGGGCTGTTTTCTAAAGAAATTATCGTAACCGCCCCAGTGCTTTCGGTTGTGATGGTATGGATATTCGTTTATCCGCCAAAATTGTACAATTGGAAAAAAACGCACTGGGCCGGCGCAACGGCAGTGATGCTGGCTATGCTTCTGATCCCGGTTCTGCTGTTTCTGCATCTCTGTCACTGGAATCCAGTTGAAATCAAACAAGCGCTTGTATCGGTAGGTGGACCGTTGGACGCGCATGTGCAGGGATTAACCCGCTACACGTATTTCCTTACGCAACCATCAGTTCTTCTGCGTTATTGCACTCTGTTCTTCTGGCCTGCCGGGCTGAATATCGACCATGACATTCTGTTATGCCGGCACTGGTATTCGCCGCAGTTTCTGGTTCCCGTCAGCATCTTTATTCTGCTACTGTGGACGGCCTGGCGACTGAGACACACGACGCCGTATATACTGTGGGGATTACTGGTATTTATCATAACATTGCTTCCGCAGTCGAGTATCATCCCCACACCAGACCTGATGTTTGAGCACCGGGCTTACCTTGCCATTGCCGGTCTAACCTGGGCGGTTTTCGGAGTTTGCAACGAGCTTATGCGTTTCTTCCGTTCCACATGGCTGACATATGGTATCATCTGCCTTTGGATCGTACTAATACCAGTCTTAGCTCTGCTCTCCCATCAGCGTGCTTTAGTATGGAAGAATGAACTGACGTTATGGGCTGATGCCTATGCCAAATCGCCTGACAAGCAACGAGTTGTTATCAATTACTCCAACGCCCTGCTGGGCGAAGGCAAGCATGAAACGGTTATACCGCTACTTACAGCCAAACTGGCTCAGTGGCCCGAAGCGCTGCCTGAGGCGTACGCCGCTTTAGGCAACGCGTATGTCAGCAGTGGAGACATGTATAATGCTATCAGTAATTATATAATAGCAATTCGGCATAACAGCATGAATCCCGTAACCCGGTACAATACTGCCCTGGCATATTTCGCGTTAGGGCAAAGCACGCGGGCAGTCCAGTATCTGGATTCAATTATCACGCGGATGCCAGACTATGCCGACGCCTATTTTTTCAAAGGGTTTATTTTATCACAAAATCCTAAGCAGAAGGAACAGGCACGTGAAGCGTTGAACACGTATCTTGAATTAGTACCGGAAGGGATAGACGCCGATACGGCCCGGGAACTCCTGCTCAAATTAGAACCCTGAATGATGCAGTACAATGTGGCCGACGGAGAGTCCGGCAAATGCCGAACGAGCCGGTGGACTCTTGCGGGCTATCCTCTATCAACATTCAGGCTTTTCTCAGCGATACTTTGCGGACAGAGCTCGCGTTAATGGACGTCGGGGACGACGTCCCTCCACATGGCTTTCTATGAGTGGAGGGCTGGCGTCCACGCCGGCCGTTGTGCTCCGTTAAAGCCTGCTCCGTTTCCACGGGCTCACTCGTTCCTCGTTTTCCCGCGGCCACACATGTTTGCAGTATTGATGCAATATAATGTGGCCGTCGGAGAGTCCGGCAACTGCCGAACGAGCCGGTGGACTCTTGCGGGCTATCCTCTATCAACATTCAGGCTTGAGTAGCCCCTGGGATTTACATATCCCGGGGCCTGCATGCTATCAGCCGCTCAGCCCTGCTCCATCCCCCCCTACCCCGGCTTCATAGAAGCCTGGGGCTACCTCAAGCTTGCAGATGTATGAGCATAAAAACCGGGGTCAGCGACCCCGGCTACAGTTTTGCGTGCTGAATTGAGGCTTCATAGAAGCCTGGGGCTACTCAAGCTTGTAAACGTGTGAGCATTAATGCGGAAGGCCGGTTCCATACGGGCGACAAGGTTGGTACGAACATTTACTTCAACAGGTATAGTTGCTATAATTAGCGAATATGAAACGAATGACATTATTCGGTGTTTTTTTCATTTTACTGGCGGCAGGTGTCCTGCTCGTTTACTGGCCCGCTCTGTCCAGTTCGTTTCATCTGGATGATTTTGATACGATAGTCAATACCAATCTCCCGTTCATCTCTCCCTGGAAATTACTGCAGCAGTATCCGACCCGTTGGCTCGTATTTCTCACCTTTTATGCCAATGCACATTTAGGCGGAATGGATGTAACGGGATTTCACCTGGTAAATCTGGGCATTCACCTGGTCACCTCTTTCGCGATTTTTCTGTTAACCTACGTGCTCTCACTGCACTGTCTGCGCCGATATAAAAAATCAACCTTTTTTTCACCGGTATGGCTCAGCATAGCTGCCGCGCTGGTTTTTGCCCTGCATCCGCTCAAATCTCAAACAGTTATTTATATTACTCAGCGCTTTATGCTGTGCGCGACACTGTGGTATGTGCTCGTTCTGCTGAGCATTGCCGCCGGCTGCCTGCCCGGAAAGTCCCGGAGAACCGGAATGCTGTTTGCAGCTATCTTCTTTGTCTGCGGGCTGTTTTCTAAAGAAATTATCGTAACCGCCCCAGTGCTTTCGGTTGTGATGGTATGGATATTCGTTTATCCGCCAAAATTGTACAATTGGAAAAAAACGCACTGGGCCGGCGCAACGGCAGTGATGCTGGCTATGCTTCTGATCCCGGTTCTGCTGTTTCTGCATCTCTGTCACTGGAATCCAGTTGAAATCAAACAAGCGCTTGTATCGGTAGGTGGACCGTTGGACGCGCATGTGCAGGGATTAACCCGCTACACGTATTTCCTTACGCAACCATCAGTTCTTCTGCGTTATTGCACTCTGTTCTTCTGGCCTGCCGGGCTGAATATCGACCATGACATTCTGTTATGCCGGCACTGGTATTCGCCGCAGTTTCTGGTTCCCGTCAGCATCTTTATTCTGCTACTGTGGACGGCCTGGCGACTGAGACACACGACGCCGTATATACTGTGGGGATTACTGGTATTTATCATAACATTGCTTCCGCAGTCGAGTATCATCCCCACACCAGACCTGATGTTTGAGCACCGGGCTTACCTTGCCATTGCCGGTCTAACCTGGGCGGTTTTCGGAGTTTGCAACGAGCTTATGCGTTTCTTCCGTTCCACATGGCTGACATATGGTATCATCTGCCTTTGGATCGTACTAATACCAGTCTTAGCTCTGCTCTCCCATCAGCGTGCTTTAGTATGGAAGAATGAACTGACGTTATGGGCTGATGCCTATGCCAAATCGCCTGACAAGCAACGAGTTGTTATCAATTACTCCAACGCCCTGCTGGGCGAAGGCAAGCATGAAACGGTTATACCGCTACTTACAGCCAAACTGGCTCAGTGGCCCGAAGCGCTGCCTGAGGCGTACGCCGCTTTAGGCAACGCGTATGTCAGCAGTGGAGACATGTATAATGCTATCAGTAATTATATAATAGCAATTCGGCATAACAGCATGAATCCCGTAACCCGGTACAATACTGCCCTGGCATATTTCGCGTTAGGGCAAAGCACGCGGGCAGTCCAGTATCTGGATTCAATTATCACGCGGATGCCAGACTATGCCGACGCCTATTTTTTCAAAGGGTTTATTTTATCACAAAATCCTAAGCAGAAGGAACAGGCACGTGAAGCATTGAACAAGTATCTTGAATTAGTACCGGAAGGGATAGATGCCGATACGGCCCGGGAACTCCTGTTACAGTTAGAACCCTAATTGATGCAATATAATGTGGCCGACGGAGAATTCGGCAACTGCCGAACGAGCCGGTGGACTCTTGCGGGTTATCCTCTATCAACATTCAGGCTTGAGTAGCTCCTGGGATTTACATATCCCGGGGCCTGCAAGCTTCCAGCCGCTCATCCCTGTTCCATCCCCCCTGCCCAGGCTTCATAGAAGCCTGGGGCTACTCAGGCTTGCAGACGTGTGAGCATTGGGGTGGGATGTCAGTATATATAACTCAATTGACATTTAGCGATGTTTTTCATAGAATATCAGCACA
>CAZCLS010000265.1:0-6165 GCA_964499565.1 uncultured bacterium | reverse complement strand
GTTATCTCTATACGATATTTACCCGAATAGAGTAGCGAGATTCTAACAAAATAGCGGATATTTGTCAAACTATACAGTTGATTTTTAGGATAGTCTTCGGTACAATAGCTTTTCAGTCATTCCGGCCGGAGTGGCGGAACTGGCAGACGCGATGGATTCAAAATCCATTGGGGGCAACCTCATGGGAGTTCAAGTCTCCCCTCCGGCACCAGCCTTGTTTTCCTGAAGTATTCCCGTAATGAAGCGGTTGTAGAATAGCTGAATAACCATGATAAGCAGAAGTACATGATTATACCCGATACCTGGAGAATATTAGTTACCGGCATAACATCCATCCATGGCTGGCCGGTTTACCTGGCTTTGCGCGAAGCAGTGCCTGATTCACGAATGTTTGGCATCGCGCCGCCGAAGACAAAGAAAAAACTTGCTGCCGATAATATCAGCTTGTTGTGTATGACAGATTATGACCGGCTGGTGCAGATACGGGATGAATTCAGGCCGACCCATATCATTCATTGCGCGGGAGTATGCGATCTGGATGTATGTGAAGCGCGGCCGGGCTGGGCGCATGGCATCAATGTGCGTGGAGCGCGGAATCTGATTGATATATTTGGACCTGAGATGTATATTCTGTACATGAGCACAGATCTGGTTTTTTCGGGAAATAAACCGCCGCAAGAAGGGTATTCCGAGGAGCACGCGCCGGATCCGGTCAGTGTTGTGGGGAAAACATTTGTAGAGGCCGAGGAACAGATTCGTAAATTCCGGAGACATTGTATCGTGCGGTTAGGTTTGCCGCTGGGAGATTCATTTCACGGAGACAAGGGCGCCGTAGACTGGATCGAGAGCCGCTTCAAGCGCAATCTGCCGGTTACCTTGTTTCATGACGAATTGCGGAGCTGTGTCAGTTGTGAAGAGATAGGAGAAATTACACTAGCGCTGCTTGCATCGGAGAGCACGGGGTTGTATCATTTCGGGGGAGACAAGGCCTGGAGTTTATATGAGATCGGGGAATATGTGCTGCGAAAAGGCTACGCGCCCGAATTATTGACGGGCATCCTACGCCATCAGGAAAAGAACGGTCCACCCCGGGTCGGCAATGTATCGCTTGATTCAACGCGGCTGAACGCGCTTCTGCAATAGAATCCGGCGTTCCGGATTTGATTGTAACACCCAAACATTTGACATCAAAACACGGAAGACATTATTGTGCAGGAATCGTCATGGTGATGCTGGGATAGATAGAGATCCAACTTTCTTTCCTTTCGTATTCAGGATTCTGACGTTCAGGTGTTTTTCATCCGCTTCCAATAAAATCATCGTAGCTTTTTCAGGTTCTTGTCCGCCGCCGATTATAACCGGGTATGGATTTCCCGCGGCGCCCTTTTGGCGAATTGCATACGAATGCGTATGCCCACAGACAGCCAGGCTGATCGGCACGTTCGAGAGAACCGGATTCCAAATATCACGTGAAAACGATGACGTCCATTGACTGGTGTCGTACAAGGGAATATGATGAACGAGAACACGGTAGCGGGCCTGATTAAACTCGGGCGATTGAATTTCTTTGCGAAGAAACTCAGCCTGCTCACGGCGATACGTTTCAAAATCATTCAATCCGGCATAAACCGGATGTGAGTCATCTTTATCTTCACCTGTATCCAGGAGAATAAATCGAACCGGGCCGGCGCTGAAGGCGCTGTAAAAATGGCCGCCTGGAGGTTTCAACCAATCACGAATGTGGCGGGCGTAAGCGCCGCGGGTTTCGTGATTGCCGCGATGAAAGATAACCGGCCGTTCCGCCGCGCGAACAGCAAGCGTATAGTCGCCCAGGACATTCAGAAAAGAGGTTTCATCTGGCAGGTCGGCAAAGCAATCGCCATTAAACAGACTGAAATCATACGCGAACCCGCCTATATGCTGAATAAGTTGATCCAGTGTTGCCTGGCGGTTGTGCAGATCATTAAAGATAACCACGCGAACCGTATCGGTTGTGTCGGGAAGCATTTTGAATGAATAAACAGGGGTGGAACAAGAATTAGTAAACGTGACGCTATACGGTTGAAAGTTGATGATTGGTTTACAGACTGCCTGATACGACAGTGATGCATTCGGGATAAGATTATTCAGTACTATTCTATGCCGTTTAGTGTTGGCATCTCTCAAACCATCTGATACGAGGAAGGCGGTATGGCTGAGGGAGGTAGATGATCCGTATTCGAGCCAACTGAAAGCCGGCGTTTCTGTACGCCACATAACCGCCACACTGGAATCAGATTGCAGTTGCAGAAAAGGGAATACTGAAAAGTTATTTGTTCCGAAGGCAGGAATCGTCAGAGCAACAGCCATGAAAATAGAGTGGATTGTCATTTTCATAGATTTTGAAGCCAAAATAACAACGTTTACATCCCGTCTTAAAGAGTATATTTTCCCTTCCGAATGAAAGCGGCAATCATAATCAGAAGCGCCGACAGCATGCAGGACGGTTCCGGAAAGACATGCAATTCACCGGCTGAATACAGGTTGTTCGTCGACCAGAGTAAACCGGGGAGAAGATCGGGCAGGGTTACCGTATCGAATGAGCCGTGTGTGCCGCCGACCCAGTCGAAAATATCGAATGTATCTCCGCTCGAGGGCGTATATCCCGCAAGGGTTACATCTAACGTTCCAGCCAGGGTGCTTAAGCCGGTAACAATCAAGCGGTCGTGTTGTGTGATGAGTTTGCCGGACAACTCGATGGAAACCGTACCGCCGGGTTGCTGATTGAATGTGCCATCCAGGACAAGTGTGCCGATACTGGAGCCGGGAGCGATGGTTCCATACAAATTATTGACGGCTGCCCGCACGGTACCGCCGTTGCCATTGAGAGTACCGCTGTAGTTAATAGAAATCCCCTTGTTTACGTAGACATATCCGCTATCGGCCACTGTCAGAGTACCGGTGCCGTGAGTGAAGTAGCTGGAACCGAGGGAAAGATCACCGCCGGCGGACCAGGATGAGCCCTGACCGGTGACGGTAACGCTGCCGCGGCTGGCATCGTATTCACCTATTTTACTGTAACCGCTGCTGTGCAAGGTTGCGCCGTTCTCGATGCGGACGGTGCCAATGCCATAGCGGCCGACAAGAAATTCTTCGCCGATTACCTCGTATCCGCCGCCATGCCAATAACTGCCTGCGCCGCTGACGCGGACATTACCTTCACCTTTGGGGAATTCACCGAGTTTGGTACTGTCCCAGATAGTGGTTGCGCCGTCAAGCACTTGAAGAGTACCGAGGCCTTCATACCCGAGCCAGCAATCTGATTCGATACGCCAGCGCGAGCCGGGACCCGTCACGACGACATCCCCCCGACCGCCCGTGTTATCGCCCACGATAGTAAAATCAGAGAAGGTAGCCTGAGCGCTGTTAGAAACTATCAGCGAGGCATAACCGGCTTTGCCGAAGCGGAAGGTATGGGAATTGGAGTCGGGGCTTATGGAAAGGCTTGAGCCGGGATCGGTAATGGTTAATCGAGCTTCAGACCCGGCGTGATCACCGAATATGGGATCCTGGATTTGTGAACCGAATTGAACGGAGCTGCCGTCTTGCGCGGTAATGACGGCATGACCGTATTCACCGACATAGGTTTTCCAGTAACTTGACCAGCTTGAATCGGTGATATGAAGAATGCCGGTCGAGCCGGTGTAGCGACCGATATGTACCTCCTGACAACTATCGGCCAGAGAGTGGTTTGTAATCGTAAGGGTGCCATAGCCGCTGCCGCCCAGGGTAAGAGTGGTCGGCTGCCATTCAGAATAGTCATCGACAAGCACATCGGCGAAGGAGCCAAGACCACCGGCGACAACAGCATTGCCGGCAATCCGCGAGGTGCCGATAATGGAAAGAGCAGCTTTTCTATATTGACTGGTGGCCAGCAGAAAATCATCATAAATAATGGGGAAATACAAGCCGTTAAGGACTAAGTGAGGAATATGAGAAGACGTATTTCCTTCGAGCAGGATAGTATACTGGCTCCAGGTAAAATCAGCGCCGTTAACCGTTAGAGTTCCGTCATAAAACTTGAAATCGGTGGACGGGGAGAAAATCAGACCGTCACAGGAAATGGTTCCGCCCTCAAGAGTTAAAACGCCATTATCCAGCATATAGATATCAGCGGATAGTACCCCTTCACCGTGCGTTACGAGATGTTGTCCGGACGTGATTTTACGTGACTGAAGGGATGTGCCGGGGCCGATATACAGGGTATCAGTTAACTGCAATGTCCCGGAATGCCAGACAAGAGTTCCCGTACCGAAGGTAACCGAGGAAGCTTTGAATATACCACCATCTATAACTGCCTGGCCGCCGTTGGTTGCGAAGGCGGTTCCGGCGATATCGAGCAGACCGAGATTAGCGCGCAATTCGGCGCTGGAATTAGAAACGCGCGCGTCATGTTCAACACGGAGAGTGCGGTCGGCATGATTGACTATGGCAAAACCGGTTCCTGAAACGTCGAGAGAGCTGCAGATGCCGTCGGCGTTCAGGACAACAGCCATGCCGGAAGCGATCTGCACGTCGTCGCTACTGGTTGGAACACCCGCGGGCGACCAGTGTGTACCATCATTCCAGAGATCGGTTGAACCGTCCCATGTTTTGAGCACGGCCGCGGAATTAAATGAGAATAAAATCAGAAATAGTACCACTGAGAAAAAAATAGTGAAAGCTTTCATGGGACTATCGCATGGTTAATTGATTAAAATAGTTCAACCACGTTAATGAAAAAAGTGGTTGGCTATAATCCTGCTGTTGCCGTGTAACGATTATACTAAAACAGAAGTAATAATCAAACTATCGACTTCCGGCGTGAGAAACAGTCGGATTTTGGGGACCATCTTCCGGATTATTATGTAGTGTAAGAATCTGGTGCTCATTTTTGATGATCCCGGTCGGTTTCCAGCCTAAGCGCCGATAAAAATGGAATGCGCGCAATGCGGGATCGGGATATTCAGACAACCAGAGCTCCTGATGCCCGAATGAAAAGAGCCAGTTTTATTGTTCCACATTCAATTTTATGCCGTTATCGAGCAAGGAAATGAAGCGCCGTTTATACAGTGCGCCAACCGCTTTTTTGTATGTTTTCTTACTGATACTGAACAGGGCGTAAATTTCTTCGGGGGGACTCTTGTCGGTAATGGCAATAAAGCCGTTATGTTTTGCCAGGGCTTCAAGGATTTTACGTGAAGCGGGATCAACCTTCTGGTATCCGGGTTTCTGCAGGCTGAGGTCAAGAGTGCCGTTTTCGCGGATTTTTGTGATATAGCCGCTGATTTTCTGGCCGGTACTCAAAGGCTGAAACACTTCGTTTTGGTAAAGGATACCCCAGTATGATTCATTCACAATGGCTTTGTAACCGAGATTGGTCTGACTATGCACGACAAGAGAAACACCCTGGCCTTCACGGAACCAGACGGGGAGTTTAGCGAAAAATCTTTCCACTTTGGCGGTGGCAACAATGCGGTGCCGGCGGTCATCCAGAAACAATTTAACAATATAGGACTGACCTTCGACCATGCGGGGCGACTGTTCGCTGAACGGCACTAAAAGGTCTTTGGGCAGACCCCAGTCCATAAAGGCACCGAATGACGTTACCGCCACAACCTTCAGGCAGGCAATATCATCGACCATGGCATACGGTTTTTCGGTTGTGGCAATCAGGCGGTCTTCGGAATCGTAATAAAGAAAAACATCGACTGCATCACCGACCTGGCAATCCTCGGGGACATAGCGGCGGGGGAGGAGAATTTCTCCCAGGTCTTCGCCATCGAGATAGACGCCGAAAGCAACATGTTTGATGACAGTCAATGAATTAATTTTACCAATTTCTATCATAGCAGTACTCATACACGTAGTGTGAAAAAAGGTTTTAAACCTGCTGAAAGAATAGGAATTAACCTCATATTCACAGGCAAAATACATAATAGTACATAATTATAGCAATTTCAGTGATATAAAGGAACAATTGACTACTACCCAAAATCCGCGATGAGATGAAACTGGACACTAATTTTGTGATGGTTCAAAAATAATACTACAATCGTACAATGTAATCGTGACCGTAATCTTATACCGAAAAGAAAGGGCAAATGAATGATTAAAACAGCGAATAGATGTGCAGAAAAATCAACA
>CAZCLS010000264.1:0-6166 GCA_964499565.1 uncultured bacterium | reverse complement strand
ATTGGCGACTCTTTCCCGCGTTCCGTGCCAAAACCGCCTACATCGATATCGAAACGACCGGTATGAACGGCTATGAAGACCATATCACCTCAATCGCCCTTTATGACGGTTCTACCATTCGCAGCTATGTCTATGATCAAAATCTCTACGACTTTAAAGACGCTATTAAACAGTTCGATGTTATTGTTTCCTATAACGGCAGCTGCTTCGATATCCCTTTTATCGAATCATTCTTTATGATTAAGCTCCCTCAGGTTCATATCGATCTTAGATTCCTTCTCCGTAGTCTCGGCTACTCCGGCGGTCTGAAAATCATCGAAAAACAAATCGGTATCTCCCGCGGCGAGCTCGATGGTATCGATGGCTTTTTCGCCGTGCTTCTCTGGTATGAATATGTCCGTAATAACAATCTGAACGCCCTTCATACCATGCTCGCCTATAATATTGCCGATACCGTCAACCTTGAACGGCTTATGGTTTTTGCCTACAATCGCAAGATTGAACTAACCCCGTTCTATGCCGATCACGTGCTCCCTGCTCCGTCAGAACCCGCTTCTCCCTATCAACCACATCCCGGTATCGTTGCCTCTCTTACCCGCAAGTATTATTCCCGTTAATTCTCCAGGACTCCCTATGCCTTCTCCTCCCGTTAATTCCTTTCCATCCGCTGTCGTCGCTAATGCTTCCGGCGAAATTATCGACTGTCCCGAATTCTCTATGCTCGGTACTGCCGGCTCGGTTCCCGCGCTTCCCGATTATTGGATTCCTCTTCCTCAGGGAAGTGACTTGTTTACCATGCCCGGTCGGGTCCCGGTCGTCTTCGACCAGACCTGTAACAAACCGGTCCTTCTCAATGAGTATTATGAAGAACCGGTCCAGCCCGTAGCTGCTTTTGTCGCTCCGGCCTATACATCCCTGATGCACCCTTCCTATACCCTTTCCCCACATGCTCCCCGCCTCCCTCTTTATTGCTATACTGCCGTCGGCTGGCATAATGACTCTTTCTGTGTTCCTGCTCTGAGAATCGATTCCGATTCCCGTCAGGATGCTTCCTCTTTCGACGAATCCCTGGTCGCAAAGGGTGCTCAATCTCTGCTCACCCGCTATCCCGAAAACAGACTTGTTAACCATCTTATGCAAAATTGCTGCCTTACCTATCATTGCCCCGCTGCCCGGAATTTCGCCCTCGGCCGTTGGGAAATGCCCCTGCCTGTCTCTCAGGCCTGCAACAGCCGCTGCATCGGCTGCATATCGTATCAGCCCGGCGACCATGTCTGCGCCGCCCAGGAACGTATAAACTTTAAACCCACTCCGGAAGAAATCGCTGAAATTACAATCCCCCACCTCGAATCCGCCCAACGCCCTATCGCCAGCTTCGGTCAGGGCTGTGAAGGTGAACCGCTCACGGAATATCGCCTGATCGCTGATGCTATCAGCCGTATCCGGGACCGTACGCCGCGCGGTACTATTAACCTGAATACTAATGCCAGCAGGCCGGACTGTGTACAAGCAATCATAGACGCCGGCCTCGATAGTATGCGTGTCTCACTCAATTCTGCCCGGCCCGGTATCTATCATCGCTATTTCAATCCCATTGATTATTCCTTCTCTGATGTTCTCGAATCTATTCGCATCGCCCGCCAGGCCGGCGTCTTCGTTTCGCTTAACTATTTTGTCTTCCCCGGCTTCACCGACCAGCTGGATGAATATTCTGCCTTGCGCGACCTTCTCGCTTGCCCCGGGGCAGATATGATTCAGTGGCGTAACTTAAATATTGATCCGGATTGGTATCGCTCCATCTTAGGCGATGCCTTTGATTCTGATCGAATGGGTATGCGTCGCTTGCTGGATACCGTTCAAAACGATTTCCCCAGTATCCGTTCTGGTTATTTTAATCCCTTTCTCGGGTAAATAACGATTACACCATCTACTGCTGATTACCCCGCCTGACAATCAAATCCTCCCAAGGTGCCTTGTATTTGTAGAATGGCTTTGATACAATAGTGTTGTTTTATATGCTCGAACCTCAATTGTGCTTGTTTGCTTTTAATGTACCGGGGTTCCTGCCGCCAGCTTTATACTGAACTAAATGAATACTTCCATGCTTGCAGATCTGTATTCCAGTAATACAGTATTCACCTTTTCAGAGTCGTGTCGTAAACCAGACGGGATTTTACTATGAATGCTCAATACAGAATTTTAGTTGTTGAAGACAAACAAACCGCCGCCTTGCTGATCGAAAAAACCCTGACTAACCAGGGTTACATCGTTACCGATGTCGTTAATACCGGCGAAGAAGCCGTCCAGAAAGCCCAGGAAGATAAACCTGACCTGATTCTTATGGACATTGAACTACCCGGAGCGATCGATGGTATCGAGGCCGCTTCCCGCATTACCTCATCCCTGAATATTCCCGTCATTTACCTCACTGCTTATTCTAATGATGAAACCCTGCAGCGGGTTAAAATGACCAATCCGTTCGGGTTTATCGTAAAACCTTTTAAAGCCAAAGATTTACACTCCTCTATCGAACTAGCCCTGGCTAAACATGATTCCGAAATGCGTTTAGCCCAGATTCATCAGATCCAGAATGCCAGCCGCCGGATCAACCGCCTTATCACCAGGGCCCGTAATCGCGAGGCTATGCTCTCCTCTATTTGTGAATACCTTTGCCAGACCGGCGGCTGCTCGGGAGCTTGTATCTATCTCTTTGATAACGGCGGCAAACCTTCCTTCGTCACCGGCGCCGGAAGCGATAATCTGCTTCCCCAGTTCGATGATTCTTCTTCCTGTCTCCGCCGCGCCTTGAATCAACCCGAACCCGTTAAAGTAACGTACCAGTGTACTGATTGCTCCGATTGCACTGTCTGGTCTATTCCTAACGAAGGTAACGCTATAATTCAACGCCTTGAATGCGGCGACCGCATTTTCGGCGTCCTCTGTGTCTATCTTCCCATAGAAATCGAAGATGAAGTCCGTCTGATTGGTGAAATCGCCGATGATGTCGCCTTCGGTCTCCGTCTCATCGAAGTCGAAAAAATGCGCAAGGAAACGCAGGAAGACTTGCAAACCGCTCGTGAAAGTTTTACCAGTATCGTCGAAATGAGCGCCGTCGGTATCCTCGTCCTTGATCAATCAAAAATCGTCCAGTACGCTAATCCCGCCGCCTGCTGTTTCCTCAATGCTGATCGTGCCGATTGTATTGATAAACCTATCGATATTCCACTTGTTACTAATAACCTGCCCGAAATCTCTTTCACTCTTAAAAACGGCGGCGCCGGTTTCGCCGAAGTCCATCAAATCGATACCGTGTGGCAAACTAAACCCGCTACACTCATTACCCTGAATGATATTACCGACCGGAAAAACCTTGAAAAACAAAAAGAAGACTTCCTCAATACCGTCTCGCATGATCTGCGTACGCCCCTTACCTCAATTAAAGAATCCCTTTCTCTGATCTCCTCCGGCTCAGCCGGCTCTGTCTCCGGAGAACAGAAAGAATTCCTTTCTCTCGCCCTTAAAAATATCGACCGCTTGAAACGTATGATCGATTCCCTTCTCGTTATGGCCCGTCTTCAGGCCGGTCAGCTTACATTGAATAAAGAATGCATTGATATCGAACTTCTTGTCGATGAAGTCCTGGCTACATTCGCTCCCCTGGCCGCAAACGCCGGCATCATTTTGAAAAAATCATCCCCGGATATTTCCCTCATGACCTTAGGCGATAGTGATAAAATCGTCGAAGTCCTGAACAATCTTATCAGCAACTCACTCAAATTTACCCAGAAAGGCTATGTTGAAGTTTCACTGCAGGACCGTGATTGCCTTGTTGAATGCTCGGTTTACGATACCGGTTTCGGCATGTCCAGCGATCAACTCAGTCAAGTTTTTAACAAGTTTCAGCAGTTTAACCGCAATAATCAAAAGGGTATCGGTCTCGGCCTCGCGATCTCAAAAGGCATTATCGAAGCTCATAACGGTACTATCAAGGCCGAAAGTAAAGAACATGAATGGACTCGCTTTACCTTCACCTTGCCGAAATACAATCCCAATGCACCCTCACGGTAATTGCTGAACTTTTCACCCGCTCCTTTTTTGATTGTATGACCCGTCTGATTCAGACTTTGCTTAAAGAACAATTGATCACCCGTGATCAACTCAACGATGCCCGTGATAAACAGCTCGGTGCTAAAATACCGCTCCAGGAACTCCTGGTTGATATGGGCTTTATCTCCGAAGATACCCTCCTGGATGTCTCTTCCCGCGTTTTCAGCACACCCTTGCTTCAGGTCGATGATGCCGACCCTACCTGCTCCAGGTTCATTCCTTTCGAAACCGCCCGGCGTTTCGGTGTCCTTCCCGTCTGTCAAAAAAATTCTCGCCTCATCCTCGCTATGTCCGATCCCCTCGATATTATGGTGATCGATGAAATTAGACTCGTTTCCGGCTTGCAGGTTGATCCTGTACTCGCCTCTAAAAGCCAAATCAATGACTTGATCGATCGTTATTACCAGGCCGATGAATCCGTCTATAACCTGCTAAAAAACGCCGTCGAAGACGCCCAGGTCGAAGTGCTCGATAAATTAACCGTGAGTGAGGATGCCCTCGATGTAGACCAGTTCGTTGTCAGCAGCGACCAGGCCCCTGTTATCCGGGCTGTCAACCTTATCCTCGGCGACGCCGTAAAATCCCGCGCTACTGATATCCATATCGTTCCTCAGGAAGGCTATGTCGATGTCCAGTACCGCATCGATGGTGAATTGCGCGATGTCCTAAAAATTACAAACCGCCTCCTCCGCTTTATTGTCGCTCGTATTAAAATTATGACTAATCTTGATATCGCCGAAACCCGTAAACCGCAGGACGGTCGCGCTCGTATTATGATTAATGAACGTAATATCGACCTGCGCATATCTATTGTCCCGGCCTTTTATGGCGAAGCAATCGGTATGCGTATCCTCGATCAAAAAGAAGCCAAAATAGAACTCGACCGTCTCGGCCTTGAACCGTTTGAATATGATATCATTACCAAGGCCTGCGCCGCTCCGCAAGGCATTATCCTTGTGACTGGCCCGACCGGCTCCGGTAAAACGTCTACCCTCTATTCCACTATTAATCATATCAATGTCGGCTCCCGTAATATCATTACGATCGAAGACCCCGTCGAATACCTTATCGATGGGATTACCCAGGTTCAGGTCAATCCCTTTAAGGATGTTACATTCCCTAATGCCTTGCGCAGCTTCCTGCGCCAGGACCCTGATGTTATTTTAGTCGGCGAAATCCGTGATCGCGAAACCGCTGATATCGCCTTCAGAGCTTCCCTTACCGGCCATACGGTCTTGTCTACCATCCATACTAACAATTCTGTCGCCACTATTACTCGCCTTTTTGATATCGGTCTCGAACCCTATCTCGTCGCTTCATCTCTTATCTTGATTATCGCCCAGCGCCTCGTTAAATGTATCTGTTCCGAATGTAAACAGGAAGTCGTTCCTCCCGATGATCTCCTCGCTCTTTACCAGGAATATATTGACCTTTATAAAATCAAAAAATTCTATAAAGGCGAAGGGTGTAAAAAATGTAACTTTACCGGCTGCTTCGGCCGCATGGCTATTTTTGAACTCTTCGAACTTAATAAACCCATCAGAGATTTGATCGCTAACGAAGCCACGGAAGAAGAAATATATAAAATCGCCCGCAAAAATGGCCTGCGCTCCCTCGCCGAATCAGGTATCGCTAAAGTTGCCCAGGGCAATATCTCACTCGATGAAGTCTCCCGCGTTATCGGCGGCCACTCCCTTGATAGTTCCAGTAAAAGAACCTCTGCCGATAGAGCCCAGCGCGCCATCGCCGTCGCTGATGATGATGAAGATACCTTACGTGTCATTGAAAAGCTTCTTTCCGATGCCGGTTTTATGGTCTTTTTAGCCCGTGATGGTGAAGAACTGGTCGAAATTGCCCTCAGAGAACATCCTGATATTATCCTCAGTGATGTTACTATGCCCACCATGAACGGCTTCAGAGCCGTCGAAATCCTCCGCTCAAAACTTGAAACCGCCACTATTCCCATTATCCTTCTTACCGCTCGCCAGGATAAACATAGTGAAATTAAAGGTATTGAAGCCGGAGCGGATGATTATATTACGAAACCTTTCGATGAAGA
>CAZCLS010000263.1:0-6169 GCA_964499565.1 uncultured bacterium | reverse complement strand
AGCCGATAGAAGACATGGGACCGATAATGTCGAGTTTTGACTTCTGGGGAGCAAGCCGCAGGAGCGATTCTTCGGAAGGAAGTTCGATATTAACGCTGAGGCGGTCGGCATACAAGCCGGCTAAACGGATGAGTTCGGGGCTGGAGCCGGGAATTGTTTTAAGATGAATATAGCCGTTAAAGGAATGGACATCGCGCAGGATTTGAGCGACGCGGACCATGCGTTCCATGGTATAATCGGGATTTACTTCAACAGCCGAGCTGAGGAACAAGCCTTCTATATAATTGCGGATGTAGAAGTTAATAGTCAGATCGACCAGTTCTTCCACGCTGAACGAGGCACGCGGGATCGTATTGCCGGAGCGATTGACGCAGTAGGCGCAATTATAGATGCACTTATTGGTGAGGAGCACTTTCAGGAGAGAGATACAGCGACCGTCACTGGACCAGCTGTGGCAGATACCGCCCAGGGCTGCATTACCGATACCATCGGGTTTATTGCGGCGGGTACTGCCGCTGGAGGCGCAGGACACGTCATATTTGGCGGCGCCGGTCAGGATGGATATTTTTTGATCAAGGTTCATATCTACGAGCATTTCAATATAGAGTATACTATATTATATGAAAATCCCGTATGATGTAAAGAGTTGTAGAAAAAGGAGCAGTCTGTTATAATAGATTACTCAAGTAAAACAAAGGAGGGCGTTTATGAATCCGACGATGCGAATGAACGGAAAACCTGTTGAAATACCGAAGTTCAGTTTAAAACATGTCATAGTACTGGTTGTAATAGTATTAGCAGTAATTGGAGCATTCAGCTGCTGGTTCACGATCGGGCCTGAAGAAGTCGGCGTTGTATTGCGATTCGGCAAACTGAACCGAACGACGCCATCGGGACTGCATCTGAAATTTCCATTCGGGATAGAGAAAATATATAAAGTGGCCCGCGAGCGGCAATACAAAGAGGAGTTTGGATTCCGGACAATAACGCCGGGCAAGCGGACCGTATATTCAGACAAGTCGTTTCTGGAGGAATCACTGCAGTTGACGGGGGATTTGAACGCGGCGCAGGTAGAATGGATAGTGCAATTCCGGATTGTGGACCCGTACAAATTTTTATTCAAGATAGACGAACCGATCGATACGTTTAGAGACATCAACGAATCGGTGGTGCGTGAAATAGTAGGGGACAGGACGATCAACGAGGTGCTGACGGTGGGGCGTGAAGAGATAGCACAAAACGCGATGATACTGATGCAGCAGGTCGCGGACAAATATGAGACGGGTATAAAAGTGATCCAGGTAGTATTACAGACGGTAAATCCGCCGGAGCAGGTAAAGCCGTCATTCAACCAGGTAAACCAGGCGCAGCAGGAGCGGGAGAAGCTGATCAACCAGGCGCGATCGGAATACAACAAGATCATACCGAAAGCGAAGGGAGAAGCGATTCAAGTGGTAGAGCAAGCGGAAGGTTACCGGCTGCAGCGGGTAAACGAAGCGGAAGGGGACGCGGCGCGGTTCACGGCGGTATTTGACGCGTACATGCAAGCGCCGGAAGTGACCCGGCGCAGGATGTACCTGGAAACGATGAATGACATACTGCAGAACGTTGATAAGAAAGTGATAACGGAGACGGAGATAATGGGGATGCTGCCGTTATTCAATCTAACGGAAAAAGGAGGGGACAAGAAATGAAAATAGTACTAAGACTCCTGATAACAGTAATCGTGATAGGGATAATAGTAATCTGGTCGTCGGTGTATACGATCAATGAAGCCCAGCAAGTTGTGATAACACAATTCGGGGAACCGATCGGAGAACCGGTCATGGACCCCGGGCTGCATTTCAAGATACCGTTGATCCAGGTGGCAAATGTTTTTGACAAGCGCTATCTCGGCTGGGACGGAGAGCCGAACCAACTTACCACGAAAGACAAGCGGTTTATCTGGGTTGACACCTACGCGCGCTGGCGGATCAGCAATCCATTATTATTTCTGAAGCGGGTAGCGAACCAGCGCAGCGCTCAGAGCAGGCTGGATGACATTCTGGACGGGAAATGCCGGCAGGTGATTGCACAGCACAATCTTGTGGAAGTGATCAGGTCGACGAATCGCGAACCGGTAAGGAGTGAGATGATAGATGATTCGATCGAACAATCATTCGCGATAATCCATGTAGGGCGGAAGAAGATAGAAAAAACGATCTACGAGCTTTCCTACGAATCGATTGCCGAGATGGGGATAGAGTTGTTGGATTTCCGGTTCAAGCGCATCAATTACACACCGGAAGTGCAGAAGGAGATCAATGAACGCATGATCTCCGAGCGCCAGCGCATCGCGGAGCAATACCGGTCGGAAGGCAATGGAGAGTATATGCGGATCATGGGAGAAAAGGAGCGTGAGTTAAAGCGGATACAATCGGAAGCCTACCGGAAAGCACAGACGATAATCGGTGATGGAGACGCGAAAGCGGTAAGAATTTACGCGGATGCATACAACCGGAATGACGAATGCCGTGATTTTTACGCATTTCTGAAGACGATGGAAACGTACAAGGACACATTTACGGATAAAGACACGTTAATATTATCGACCGGCAGTGATTTTTACCGTTATTTGAAGGATGGCAGCGGGAAGCCGGGACCGGCAGCGGTACCTAAGGCCGGGCAGAATAACTAATCACGAGGAATGTTCCGGAATTCACTTTTGAATACCATACAGTAGTACATGGTATCGGGCCGATTGACTCAGGCGCGATAATAACCTATAATTTTTTACATTATCATATTTTAACGGTAAGATACAAGAAACAGTATGAAAACACACTTTTTGATCATGGCATGTTTACTGGTACTATGCACAGTAATGGCAAGCGCCGAGACGCTTGTCATAGATACGATTCGCGGCAAAGCATCGCGGGACATACGGTTTGCGATACCTGATTTCAGCGGCGGGAGCCAGGGTGGAACGATAGCGGGAGTCGTGCGGGAGGATCTACTGCGGCACGGGGCGTTTGTGCAGGCGCCGATCGCGCCGGGAGACTTGCAGTTGTTAGACCGCGCGGATATACAAAAGGGGCAGATCCATTTTAAGAACTGGGCGAACTTGCAAGCGCAGCTGCTGGGAAAAGGGAGTGTCAGCGGGAGTGGAACGCTGACGGTGGAATTCGCGTTGTACACGCCTGAAAGCGGGGCGCGGGTATTCGGTAAGCGCTATAACGCTCCTGGATCACAGGCGCGCCGGATCGGGCATTTAATTGCCGATGATATCATTGAGGCGATATTAAAGGAAAAAGGCTTTTTTTCCTCGCGGTTATTATTTGTCAAGGGAGACTATACCAGTAAAAACGTGTATATTTGCGATTCTGACGGCCGGGACCAGAAAGCCTTGACACGGGGTACGAGCATAACGGTTTTTCCAGACTGGTTTCCCAATAAAAAGGATATACTGTTCACCAGTTTCTACGAAGGCCGGCCAATAATATACAAACTTGACATGCAAAGCGCCAAGACGCAGCGGTTGCTGGCGATGCCGGGGATGAACACCAGCGGGGCGGTATCACCGGACGGCAGGAAACTGACAGCTATCATAGACAAAGACGGGCATCCCGAGTTATACGTATTTGACATCGGCGGCGGTCCCCGCACGCGACTGACACGGGACCGGGCGGCGGAATCGTCACCGACCTGGTCACCGGACGGCAGGCAGATCGCCTATGCGAGTGACGCGGGGGGATTGCCGCAGATATACATAATCAGCGCATCGGGCGGAACACCGCGCCAGATAAGCAGCGGGTCGATATCGAAGTATTGCACGTCGCCGGCCTGGTCGCCGGACGGGAAGAAAATCGCGTTTGTGGCGAAGCGCGGGGGCAATTTTGATTTATTCATGTATGATTTTGATTCACGCCAGACGGTGCAACTTACAACTGACTCGAGCAACGATGAGAATCCAAGTTGGGCGCGTGATTCAAGGCACCTGGCATTCTGCCGCGCATCACGGCGAATCATATTACTGGACACGGAAACAGGCAAGGAGTCGACGATGATCGCAGAGGGGCAGAACTGCACCCAACCGGTGTGGGAGCCTTAGGGTTGAAGATTGGGAATGAAAGGCACCAAAAATCAAAAACCCAAAATCTAAAAGAGGAGTATATGGTACCACAGATAACAGCAGTAGGATCGGTCGGCCTGGACACGGTAACGACGCCGGAAGGAACACGGACAGACATGTTAGGCGGATCGGTCATCCATTTCGCGGTCAGCGCGGGATATCAGACAAAGGTTGGGATCGTTGGCATTGTCGGTGAAGATTTTCCGGAAGAACACATAGCATTTCTCAAGGAGCGGGGGATAGATTACGGAGGACTTGAGATAGTGCCGGGAGAAAAGACATTTCGATGGACAGGGTCATATTTAAAGGATTTTAACGCGGCGGAGACACACTGCACGGCATTGAATGTATTCGCGGATTTCAAACCGGAGATACCGGAAGATTACACAAAAGCTCCGGTATTGTTTCTGGCGAATATCAACCCGTCATTACAGACGCATGTAATAGCGCAGATGGACGAAGAATGTTATAAGATATGTGACACAATGAATCTATGGATAAACGAAACCAGAGATGAGCTGGAAGAAGTATTCAACAAGGTCGATATCGTGATACTAAATGACGGGGAAGCGCGGTTATTCACGGGCGAAGCGAATCTGATAACGGCTGGAAAGCAGATGATGAAATACGGAATTGAATATTGTATCATCAAAAAAGGCGAGCATGGGGCACTGGCGTTCGGGCGTGACGATTATTTTGCCGCGGTGCCATCGTACCCGGTTGAGCGGGTGGTAGACCCGACGGGGGCGGGGGATTCGTTTGCGGGTGGATTCACGGGATACCTGGCCAAAACGGGAGAGCGCACGCCGGGGGCAATACTCGAAGCGATGCGCTGGGGAACGATCATGGGATCATATAACGTATCGGCTTTCAGTTGTGATCGTTTCAGGGAGATCACAATAAAAGAATTAGAACACCGGCTGCGTGAATTCAAGAAAATGACACATTTCGAGGATGCGGAATAAACAGCCGGGGATTACTTATTTTTGCTCAGCCGAATGGTTGAGGGAAACCCCGTGCAGAAAAGCCAGGATTTCATCGGCGTGGCATTCAACCTTAACGTTCATATAGGTTTTAATGATAGTGCCGGTCTTATCGATGACGAAGGTTGTGCGTCTGGCACGGGGTGAAGCGTCAGCCGAACCGGGCTGGTTGAGAACACCATATTTCGCGGCGATTTTACCGTCGCTATCGCTCAGGAGAGGAAAAGAAAGGTTATACTGCAGAGCGAAGCGGGAATGGGAGGCGGCATCATCAGTGCTGACGCCGATAATAGCCGCGCCGGCGAGGGCGAATTCGTTCTGGAGGTCTCTGAAGGAGACAGCTTCCTGGGTACAGCCGGGAGTCATATCTTTGGGATAGAAATAGAGTACGACATATTTTTTACCGCTATAGTCAAGCAGACTGATACGGGTATCGTTACTGGCGGGCAAGGCAAAAACAGGTGCTGTAGAACCGACTTTCAAAGGATCCATTATTCCTTCCTGGTTGTTAAAGCGTTACAAAAATGAATATTAAACAAGTATATTGTCTCCTAAATGCCTGTAAATGTCAAGTCATTGATTTTTTCGGGTTGTTTTTGTATACTATCTATCTGATGTAGAATATAAGCAGCGGGGCGTAGCGCAGTCTGGTAGCGCACTTGACTGGGGGTCAAGTGGTCGCTGGTTCGAATCCAGTCGCCCCGACCATTTATACGGGCACACAGGCAACCCCTGGTGCCCGTTTTATTTTTTCCACTGGATATTTTTTTTGCGGAAATTTATCGTATAATACTACTATGCGGACAAACCGGGTACTGCGAAATACGTTATCGATGTTTTCAGGGCAGTCAGGCGCGCACCTGATTGCGCTGTTGTTCAACATATATCTGGCGCATGTCCTGCCCGATGCGGCGTGGGGCAGACTGCAGTTTGCCATTGCTTACGTTGTGTTGTTCATGGTTCTGGCGGAATTCGGGCTGCACACGTTACTTATCCGCGACATAGCGCGGGACTCTTCACGCACGGCGGGATATTTCTGGAATTCGATTATCCTGAAAACAATTCTTTCTGTGGC
>CAZCLS010000262.1:0-6189 GCA_964499565.1 uncultured bacterium | reverse complement strand
ATGTTACCTATGTTGTCTTCAGCAATTTGAACCGGACACCGGTCAGTGTTGTTGCTCAGACAGTATCGGGATTTACCGGCATAGCAGGATTCCAGGTAGTCGAAAACACAGCCGTCCCGGAGCCGGGCATAATGATAGCATGCCTGCTGCTGTCCGGTCTGCTCGCATATGGAAGAAATAGGAAGTAGGGCAGATCCTCTGGACTGCCAAAGTAGGGCAGCACCTTCCGGCAGTGGCCGGACAGGCTCGGACTGCCACCAGTAATTGCTCGTATAAATGACGGTGCTGGAGCAGCCGTCCTACTCAGTAGTATTACTTTAACACTCATGAAAAGGAACCTATGCATAACCGATTGTCTCTTCGTTCACTGATCTTTTTTTCTGTTGTCCTGCTGCTTGTCTGCGTGTACAGTTCCGGCAGTGCTCAAGCTGTTACGAACTACATCGACAACGAGACCTTGTATTCGAACCAGGACCCTGACACGGAGACCCGGCGGTCGGATCACTACCGGTTTTGTTTCGGGCATTACAACCGCGATACGGGCACGCCGATGACCGAGAAATTAGCCCAGGGCAACCTGCAGATGTTCGAGCATCTGTGGCAGCGGACGATAGTTGAAATGGGATTAAACGGCCTGGGACAGTCGGCTATATTAGAAAAGCGTGACGGCAACTTCTATCGGGTCAATTTTAATGTGCTGATGACCTGGAATGATGGTGGTGGGGGAGGAGCATATATGTCGATGGACGGCAACGGTTTTTCATACGCGATGGCGAACACGGGCTATTGCCGGTTCGACCCGCCGTCGGGCGCGACGCCGCACGAATTAGGGCATTGCTGGGAAGGCCAGGCGCGCGGATTCAACGGCACAGACAATGCCGGAGCGTGGTGGGAATGCACGGCCAACTGGTTTCAGCTGCAGCTGTTGAATACATATCCCCAGGCCCGTGAACTACTCTGGAACAGCATGTATTATCCGGCCCACGGCCGGGACTACTATGATTCGTGGGCGATCTGGGAAGCCGCGCGGGAAGACGCGCGCTATGGCCCGTTGTGGATCAACAACGTCTGGACGAACGCGACGGCTGACCAGATGGCGCATGAATTCATCATTGAACGCATGATCAGGCTGGACTCGTCCGGGTCGCTTGACAAAGCCGGGGCGCTCAAGGATCTGTGGGGAGAGATGGCCAGGAAGTGCGTGACTTGGGATTATGAACGTCAGCAATGGATGCAGCAGGTCAACCGGCCGGATGACGGCAGTGACTGGTATTTCTATCAACGCTGCCGAACGCCTTTAGTGAAAATAGCGGGTTCGGACAATCTGTTCCGGCCGGCCCGGGGACATATCCCGATGGAATACGGCTTCAATATTATTCCGCTCGAAGCGAATGCCGATTCTACGATCACATGCACATTCGATCCGCAGTGCGACCCTGTCCGCCAATCGGACTGGCGCGCGAGCCTTGTAGCGGTCAGCGACAATGGAGACGCCCGCTATTCGAGCTTCTGGAACACGGGCACGACCGCTATGAAACTCGCTGCTGATGAACATAAACTGTACCTGGTTGTCATCGCGACGCCGAAACCGATGAAGATACCCGACCCAACCTGGGCGGCCTACAAATCTGACGCGGGCTTGCAGTCCTCGTACATACTCTCGTTTTCAAATACCGTTCCCAGAAATGTAACCTGGCCGGTGCCGGGTGTCAGTCATCATTATCATGCCAACGGCGGCGGGTTTGTGCAGGACGGCGCCACCGTCGATGCCTCGGCCTATGTCGGTCCGAACGCAATGGTATTGAACACCGCCAAAGTATTGGGCAACGCCCGGATTGAAGATTACGCGGTCGTGCGCAATAACGCGCAAGTCAGGGACAATGCGGTCGTCTCGGGCCACGCGGTCGTGCAGGACAATGCCCAGGTGTATGGCAATGCATCCGTGCGCGACTGGGCACGGGTGTTCGGGTATGCGGAAATTTATGAGAACGGTAAAGTTATCGAGCATGCCAACTGCGGTGACGGTGACGCCTCAACGCACACAAAAGTCTACGGCAGCGCTGTCGTCAAAGGCACGACCTATGTGTATAATCCTTCTACCTTCGGCGGATCTCTGATTGTGGATGGCGATACAGCCAATGGTAACGGCACCGGCAGTGCAGCTGACCATGGCGTGCATTTCGGATGGAGTTGGGGAGCGGATGCCGGGCGTTTTGCCGGGCTTGCTGACAATAACTACAAATATGTTCAGCATACATTCGAAAAAGACAACGCGGTATTCGCGATAGACGAGTACGGCATCAATCATGGCTTTTTGATCAACGGCTGCTGCAGCACCAAAGATACCGCGGCCCCGACCAGAGGCGGCTTGGTGTTGGCATTAGACGGTACGAATCAGTACGTTGAACTGCATAACTCGGTTAATGACTTCCGCGAAACCGCTGTCGCGGTCTGGGTGAAATGGACCGGCACGGCCGGCGATCAGAAAATCTGGTCAATGGGTGATGGCGCCGGCAAGGAAATGTACCTGACGCCCAAAGCGGGTGCGACCGGCAAGCTGCAGTTTATCATTACCGACGGTACTACAACCACGACTTTAGATGGCGCTGCGGCTCTGTCAGGCGCTGCCTGGACGCATATAGCTGTAGTATTTTCGGGCGGTGACGCGACGTTGTATGTGGATGGTTCCGCGGTCGGCGCTGGTGTGGCGACAACCTTGCGGCCGGACCTGCTGAACGCGCCTTTGATGGAGAATGCCAACTATCTCGGCCGCGGCAACAGCGGCGATTATTTCCAAGGCTATCTTGATGATTTCAGAGTGTACAGCAAAGCGCTCAGTTCGGGAGAAATAACGGCGGTGTACGGTGAAGCGGCGCCGGGACCAGTTACTATACCGGCCGATACAACTCCTCCGGCGCCCAATGCGGCGACATGGCTGGTTATGCCTGAAGCAATAAGCGACAGCGCGTTAACCATGAGTGCTACGCCGGGCACGGACGCCAGCGGCTGGGTTGAATATTACTTTACTTGCACGGCCGGCGGCGGACATGACAGCGGGTGGGTATCATTCAATAAATTCACCGCGGTAGGATTGACGCCCGGCACGCCCTATACCTACACAGTCATGTTGCGCGACCGGAACGGCAACACGACTGCGCCGTCGGCAGCTCAGAGCGCGACGACGCAGACATCATCGGCTCCCGCTGCCGGGTTTGCCTATGGGCCGGTCGGATACCGCAACGGGCAGATCATGATGCGGGCGATTGAGCCGGAAAGTCCGAGCGGATTAGTGGAATACAAGTTCGACCGTTCAGGCGGCTCCAGCGGCTGGCAGTCGAGTCCGACATGGACGGATACCGGCCTGACAACAGGTAGTGGGTACTCGTATACGGTAACTACGAGAGATGGCCGGGGCAATACCAGCGCCGCATCGGCGGGTGTTGCGGCGGAAGCCAGTGACCAGGCTGGGCCGATACTTCCCATTACGGTAGCGAACTGGGAGATGATGCCGTACGCGACGATCGATAATAAGATCAGCATGTCCGCGAACGCGGCAAGCGACCCGAGCGGCGTGCGGTATAAATTTGAATGTGTGAGCGGGGGCGGTCCCGACAGCGGCTGGCAGAGCAGCCGGACGTATGTCACGCCGGTCGTGGCTGACGGGACATATGCATACCGCTATAAAACCCGTGACACCTCAACGGCTCAGAACACGTCGGATTATTCGACGGTGTATAGTGCGACGATCAAACCAACAACCGGGTATCACGGGTATGATATGAGCGTGGTATCAACTCTGCCGGATGATTATTTAGTAAGCTTTACCGGGGTAGTAACGGCAGTGCATGCGGGCTACTATACCGTGAAAGACGTCTACGTCGATACGCTCTTAAGCGTTAAAACGAGCGAGATTGGCGAAGCAACGGATCCGGCCGTGTCGTATAAGTTAGTGAATGTCAAAGGCCATCTCTACACGCTGAACAGTGAAAGAATTGTAACATTCGCGACGGTAACCGTACTGGGCGATCCGCCGGGCTACAGCATTTCCGGCAAAGTCAGCAACAAAGACGGAACAGGCATCGCCAGTGCGACAGTATACTTTTCAGATCTGCCTGATCCTGTGCATAACGTACGCGCGACAACCACAACTGACGGTTCCGGCATGTACAGCAAGGAAATGATGCCGGGTACCTGGTACATGGCAGCCGGGGCCGGCGCGTATAATACTTCCACGGATAAAATCGTAACAGTTAGCAGCAGTGATATCAGCGGCATTAATTTCACCCTGGGAGATACAGTCAGTATTTCCGGCTCGGTTACGAAACGCAGTGACGGGACAGCCATAGCCGGCGCGAAAGTGTATTTCTCGGATTCACCCGATGCTTCCGCTCATCCCGTCTTTACCGCTACCGCGGACGGAGCGGGTATGTATTCCCAGCCGCTGCAAAATCAAACCTGGTATGTCTGCGCGAGCGCGCCGGATTATTATACCTCGGCCGACAAAATAGTCATAGTTGGCGGGCAGGTATTAAGCGGGATTGACATCTCACTGAAAGCCGACACACGCAATATCCCCCGCACAGCTGACCTGCTGTTTTCGGCTGTCACGGAATCTCTGCCGGATAGCGGTATTACCGGCAACTGGCCCACCTATATTCCTTCCGGCCAGAACTTGCAAAGTATCGCGAGTCCTACTGTTGCTATCGCCAACGGCTGCAAGTGGGCCAATAATCTGAATGCCGACGGTGACGGCTTCAGACAGGGAACATACACGGAAGCAATCGCGGTTAATGGGGCCACGATCGTTGCGGTGATCAAACCGTCACGGATCGTTGATTCCGGCAACTGGCGCAGCATAGTGGATATATTCTATGACCGCCTGGTGCTGGGCATTGACAACCAGACCGGACGGATTTGCGTCCGCCGTAACGGTTCGATGATATGGGCATCTTCCGGCACGGATATTCCAGACGGCCAGGCAACGGTCGTGAGCTTAGTCGCTCAGCCGACCGGGCAGTATAAAGTATACGCTAACGGTACCCAGATCATGTCCAATACCGGCACCAGCGACATGACGTCACTGGTGCCTAATGTTCCCGGCGCGTTCGCGAACTGCATCAATGTCGGCCGCAATAATCCGGATGCCTGGACAACCTATAACGGCAATATCGGCGATGTATTCGTCTATAAAATTGCACTCAGCGATGCCGAACGTCAACAGTTGGAAGCTGACCTGTTTAACAAGATGATGTTCTACACTATTACAGCTTCGGCCGGAACGGGAGTAACGATTGATCCGTGCGGACCGGTGAGCGTAGACTATAGCGGTAGCCAGCTTTTCTCTATAGTCTCCACAAGCATTTACCAGGTTGCTGATGTGTTAGTGGACGGCACTTCGCTGGGAGTAAACTACAGCTACACCTTTACGAACGTGACCGCTAATCACACGATCGACGTTGAAACAGTAATTCCCGAGCCGGTCCTGTTCGTCCTGTTCGGCCTTGGAATGCTGGCGCTGGCAGCACGAAAGCTGCAGTAGGGCAGAGCTTCCAGCCTGCCACAATAGGGCAGCGCTCTGTAGCCGGTCTCGGTGAGGCCGGACAAGTCAGACAAGTCAGACAGGTCCGACAAGTCCGACAAGTCCGACAGGTGCAACCGTCCTACTCGTATAGCAAATAAGAGAAAGAATAACTAAGAGTGAATGAGGAAACATGATAAACAAAACAACACTACCTCGATTTATTATTTTTATTTTGATCGGGTTTTTGACGACACTGTCTACCGCTCAAGCAGCCGTGTCGGTAACCCCGCTGTTCAGTAACGGCATGGTCCTCCAGCGCGGTAAATCCGTGCCGGTGTATGGTAGCGCCGCACCGAACAAAACCGTTACCGTGTCCTTTAACGGCCAGGTAAAAAATACTACCTCGGATGCGTTCGGCAGCTGGCGGGTGAACTTAGACCCGATGACCGCCGATACGACCGGCCGGACACTAACTATTACTGAAGACGGCGGTAACACGATTACTGTCCAGAACGTGGTTATCGGTGACGTATGGGTTTGCAGCGGTCAATCCAATATGGCCTTCGGTTTGGGCGGTTGTGACCGGCCGGGTGATATCGCCGGAGCGAATTTTCCCGGTATCCGCACGTTCTGGGCGCCCCTGGTTACTTCGGGTGAACCTTCTCCGA
>CAZCLS010000261.1:2942-6211 GCA_964499565.1 uncultured bacterium | reverse complement strand
GAAACAGTATGGCAGATAAAGATGGACCCGATCCAGATCGACCAGATATTAGTCAATCTGTGTGTGAATTCCTGCGACGCCATCAGGGAATCCGGCAAAATTATGATAGAAACCGGGAATGTTTCTTTCGATTATGAGGATTGCGTTGACCGTCCCGGATTCAGTTCCGGAGAATACATAGTACTGACCATCAGCGATGACGGCGGTGGAATATCGATAGAAGCGATGAGTCACGTGTTTGAGCCTTTTTTTACTACCAAAGAACTGGGTAAAGGCACAGGATTAGGTTTGGCCACCGTCTACGGGATAGTCAGACAGAACAACGGCTTCATAAATGTGTACAGTGAACCTGAACAGGGAACAACGTTTAAAATTTATCTGCCCAGGTATACGGGAACGATCGAAAATGCGGGGAAAATACATACTTCGGAACCAAAGCGATACGGGCGTGAGATCATATTGCTGGTGGAGGACGAGACCGGCATACTGAAAATGACGACGATATTACTGGAACGGCTGGGATACACGGTGTTGCCTGCTTCCACACCAGGGAAAGCCCTTGAACTGGCGCGGGAACAAGCTGGAGAGATACAATTGCTGATGACCGATGTGGTTATGCCGGAAATGAACGGACGGGAGCTGGCCAAAAAACTGACATCACAGTATCCGCATCTGAAGTGTTTGTTCATGTCGGGATATACGCCGAATGTCATTGCCCAGCGAGGTGCTTTTGAAGACGGTGTGCATTTCATACAGAAACCGTTTTCAACAAACGAGTTAGCCGCGAGGATACGCGAAGCATTGGATTCCGTAAAATAAACAAAAGAGACGACCATGAAAAAGTCATCCGGGAAAACCGTTTTGGCGGCAGGCACAGAAAAGACTTTACGCGAGCGGGCCGAGGAAAAATTACGGGAACAGGCCGACAAAACCAAGGGAAGCAGCGAAACACTTTCTAATGAGGCAGCCCGGCAGCTGCTGCATGAATTACACGTGCATCAGATTGAGCTGGAAATACAGAACGAAGAGCTGCGCCGGAATCAGGAAGAATTAATAGCCGCGCGAGAACGGTATTTCGATCTGTACGACATGGCTCCGGCAGGGTATTGCAGTATATCTGAAAAAGGAATAATCCTGGAAGCCAACCTGGAAGCATCAAAACAGCTGGGAGTTACCCGGAATGACTTAGTAAATCAGTCGTTCTCCCGATTCGTTATGAAAGAAGACCAGGACATGTACTATCTGCACCGCCAAAAACTATTTGAAAGACGGGAACGGCAGGAGTGCGAGTTGCGGATGGTGAGACGGGACGGCACACAATTCTGGGTTTTTATGGAGACAGTTCTATCGCGGGACAATGATGATTTGCCGGTATGCCGCGTAGTGTTGAATGACATCACTATGCGCAAGCGCCGGGAGGAAGAGCGGGAACTGACCGGACAGTTAATATTACTGATAAGCGCTTCAGGAGACTTTCGCCAACTCATGGCGGAGCTAACGGCCGAACTGCAAAAATGGTCGGGATGCGAAGCGGTCGGCATCCGTCTGAAAAATGGGGAAGACTACCCATACTACGAGACCCGCGGATTTCCTCCGGAGTTTGTCAAAACAGAAAATCAGCTTTGCACGTATGGCCCGGACGGCACAATCGAGCGCGATAACGCAGGCAACCCTGTGCTGGAGTGTATGTGCGGGAACATCCTGAGCGGGCGGTTTAATCCGGCCAAACCATTTTTCACCAGGCATGGCAGCTTCTGGACCAATAACACCAGCGCGCTGCTGGCCGGCACAACTGAAGCTGACCGGCAGGCGCGCACGCGCAACCGGTGCAACGGAGAAGGGTATGAATCAGTAGCGTTGATACCACTGCGAGAGGGAGAGCAAACATTCGGTTTATTACAGTTTAATGACCATCTACCGAACCGGTTCTCGCTTGAACAGATCGAACATCTGGAACGGATGGCAGACAACCTGGCGATCGCGTTAGCACGGCGTGAGGCGGAGGAAGCGCTGTGCGAGAGCGAGAAACGTTTCCAGCAATTGTTTGACCATATGGCGGAAGGCGTAGCAGTGTATGAAGAGGTAGACGATGGCGAGGATTTTATAATTGTTGACATGAACAGTACGGGGCAAATACTGAGCAAAGTAAGCCTGGAAGAGATAGCGGGCCGCCGGATTACAGAAGTATTCCCGGACGTTGAGCAGATGGGATTATTAGATGTATTCCGACGCGTCTGGCACAGTGGTGAGCCGGAATATCTTCCGATAAAAGAATATGTAGATGACCGGATAGATCATTGGGTAGAGAACTATGTATACAAGCTGCCGTCAGGCCTGATCGTGGCGATATATTCGGACACAACGGAGAAGCAGCGTGCCAACGAGGAGAAATCAAAGCTGGAAGGGCAGCTGCAGCAGGCGCAGAAGATGGAATCAGTCGGACGGCTGGCGGGAGGAGTGGCGCATGATTTCAATAATATGCTGGGCGTAATATTAGGGCACACGGAAATGATCCTTAATCAGATGGACCCGAGCCAGCCGTTTTATGATGGACTTCGTGAAATCCAGAAAGCAGCGGAACGGTCGGCGAATCTAACCAGGCAATTGCTGGCATTCGCTCGCAAGCAGACCGTCACACCCAGGATATTGGATTTGAATGTGACAATAGAAAGCATGCTTAAGATGATCAAACGATTAATTGGAGAGCATATCGAACTGACCTGGCAGCCGGGAGAGAAGCTGTGGCCGGTGAAGATCGATCCGACGCAGATCGATCAGATACTGGTTAATTTGTGCGTTAATGCCGGGGCCGCGATTTCAGGAGTGGGGGAGATCAGGATTGAAACACGAACAATCACGATCGATAAAGCGGACTGTAATGAGCAAACAGGGCTTATCGCGGAAGAGTATGTGCAGCTGATTGTGATTGATGACGGGATTGGGATGAGCACGGAAGTCATGAGCAATCTCTTCGAGCCGTTTTTCACAACGAAAGAGATGGGCAAAGGGACTGGATTGGGATTGGCAACCGTCTACGGGATCGTCAAGCAGAACGATGGATACATTCGTGTTGACAGCGAGCCGGGAGTAGGGACAACATTCAAAATATATTTACCACGGTGCGCGGACGAGGAAATAAAGCAGCAGAAAAAAGAAAGCAGGGAAATCGAACTGCATGGGCAGGAGACTATATTACTAGTTGAGGATGAACCGTCGATATTGAAGTTAGCGACAATGTTACTGGAGCGGCAGGGGTACAGCGTTCTGAC
>CAZCLS010000261.1:0-2842 GCA_964499565.1 uncultured bacterium | reverse complement strand
CGATATTGAAGTTAGCGACAATGTTACTGGAGCGGCAGGGGTACAGCGTTCTGACTGCATCAACTCCCGGCGAAGCCATCAGTCTGGCGCAGGAGCATAAGGGAGAGATACAATTACTGATGATCGATGTGGTCATGCCCGAGATGAACGGGCATGAATTGGCTGATAAACTTTTGAGACAGTATCCGCGTTTGAAGTGTTTGTACATGTCGGGATACACGCAAAATGTTATTGAGCATGATGGCGTACTGGATAAAAATGTGCAATTCATCCAAAAGCCGTTTTCATCAAAAGAATTAGCCGGAAAAGTACGGGAAGCGCTGGATATGTGATGAGAAGCGCAGATAAGTATGAGGCGTTACAGATTGTATTTTTTATTCTCTACTACTGAAAACGGGAAAAACATGAAAAAGTCACCTGAGAGCGCCAAATTCGCAACGTTTCAGGCTGTTGCCCTGCGCAAACGGGCCGAAGAGAAATTCCGGGAATTTGCCTCCGAAATATCCGGAAATGGTGAGTCCCTGTCTCTTGAAGAAACGCGGCAGCTGCTCCACGAACTGCAGGTGTATCAGATTGAACTTGAAATGCAGAACGAGGAGCTGCGCACGGCGCATGAAGAATTGGAAGAAGCACGGGCTCGTTATTTCGACTTGTATGACTTGGCGCCGGTGGGCTATTGCACTGTTTCTGAAAAAGGTTTGATTCTGGAGGCTAATCTGACCGCCGCGACACTGCTGGGCGCTCCCCGGGATGCTCTGATCGAACAACCGTTTTCGCGCTTCATTCTGAAGGAGGATGAGGACATCTATTACATGTACCGCACCCAACTCTTTAAGACTGGAGAATCACAGATATGCGAGCTGCGGATGCTGAAAAAAGACGGAGCATCATTCTGGGCACATCTGCAGGCTGCTGTCGCTCAGGACAGCGATGGAGCGACCGTGTGCCGCGTAGTGCTGACCGACATAACAGTTCGCAAGTATCATATTGATGAGCTGTATGAAAGCGAAGAGCGTTTTCAAGAACTTTTTGATCACATGACTGACGGTGTGGCGAGCTATAGAGCAGTCGATGATGGACAGGATTTTATATGTGTGGACCTGAATAGAAAGGGGCAAGAACTCAGCGAGATTACTCTGGACAAGATTACCGGCCGCAGGGTCACAGAAGTCTTTCCCGCGATAAAGCAGACCGGGCTTCTGGACCTGTTCCGCCGCGTCTGGCGCACGGGCGAGCCGGAACACTTTCCGTTGACCGAATATGCTGACGGGCGCATCTCTCATTGGGTAGAAAACTATGTATACAAGCTTCCCTCGGGACTGATTGTCGAGATATATTCAGACACAAGCGAGCAGCGCTGGGCCGAGCAAGCTCTGCGTAAAAGCGAGGAACTGCACCGGACAATCCTCCAGACCGGCACAAACGGCTTCTGGTTGACTGACCCGCAGGGTCGCCTGCTGGAGGTTAATGAGGCCTATTGCCGGATGAGCGGCTATAGCGAACAGGAACTTTTGACTATGCGCATTGCCGACCTGGAAGCGGTCGAATCAATCAGAGATATAGAAGCTCACATCCAAACGTTAATTACGCAAGGCGGGGATTGTTATGAAACCCGGCACCGCCGCAAGGATGGAAGCATGTTTGATGTAGAAGTCAGCGCCACGTATCTACCGGAAAGCGTCGGGCTGATTGTAGTATTTCTGCGAGACATCAGCGCGCGCAATCTGGCCGAGGAAGAAAAGGCCATGCTTCAAAACCAGCTGCACCAGGCCCAGAAGATGGAGTCGGTAGGCCAGTTAGCAGGGGGAGTAGCCCACGACTTCAACAATATGTTAGCGGTGATCTTAGGGCATACCGAGATGTCCCTGAACTCGATGGACCCGGCTAATCCGTTGTACGCCAGCCTGCAGGAAATCATGAAAGCGACTGAACGCTCCGTTAACCTTACCCGGCAATTGCTGGCCTTTGCCCGCCGGCAGACGGTCGAGCCTAAGGTGCTGGACTTGAATACGACTGTAGGAAGCATGCTCGAGATGCTTGAACGGTTGATCGGCGAACACATCACATTAGCCTGGTGGCCGGGAAAGAACCTGTGGCCGGTCAAGGTAGACCCGACCCAGATCGATCAGATTCTGGCTAATCTGTGCGTTAACGCCCGCGATGCTATCAGCGGTGTCGGCACGGTCATTATTGAAACGGGCATGACCGTCTTTGATCAGGGCTACTGCGCGCTGCACCCGGAGGTGGTTCCGGGAGAATACGTGCTGCTGGCTGTGAGCGATGATGGCTGTGGCATTGATAAAGAGACTCAGGCTAACCTGTTCGAGCCATTTTTTACGACTAAGGAGCTGGGCAAAGGCACGGGTCTGGGCCTGGCGACGGTTTACGGTATAGTCAAGCAGAATGCCGGTTTTATCGACGTCTATAGCGAACCGGGGCACGGAACAACCTTTAAAGTGTACCTGCCGCGCCACGCGGGCGAAACCGGAGCGATTGAAGAGCCCGTCACGGCTGAGATGACCCGCAGTCACGGGGAAACTATTCTGATAGTGGAAGATGAGCTGGCCATTCTGAAAATGACCACGGTAATTCTCAAAGGTCTGGGCTACGAGGTATTGGACGTCGATTCCCCGGTTATGGCTATGACACTGGTAAAGAAATACACTGGCCGGATTCAGCTGCTCATAACCGATGTAGTCATGCCCGGTATGAATGGCCGTGATCTGTACCAGAATCTTTTGTTACTCTGCCCGGATATTAAAGTCTTGTACATGTCCGGTTACACGGCCGATGTGATCGCCCATCAGGGTGTTTTGGACCAGGGAGTGAATTTCATACAAAA
>CAZCLS010000260.1:0-6237 GCA_964499565.1 uncultured bacterium | reverse complement strand
CGATATACAGTGATGACGCCGGAAAAACCTGGAACACAAGTGAACCATTCCCGGCGTTCGGCACGGGAGAGGCGACAATGGCGGAGCTTTCCGATGGGCGGATCTATTATAATTCGCGGCGGCACTGGGCGCCTGAAGGAATCAATCCGCGCAGGCGCTGGACGGCCTGGAGCGATGACGGCGGCGAAAGTTGGAAAGGCCTGGCGATCTGCGAGGCGCTGCCAGACGGGCCGCAGAACTCAAACTACGGCTGCATGGGCGGACTTGTGCGCCTGCCGGTTGCGGGAAAAGACATTCTGCTCTACAGTAACTGCGATAGCCCTGACGGGCGCAATCGCGGGACGGTGTGGGCCAGCTTTGACGGCGGGAAGACCTGGCCAGTGAAGCGGCTGGTGTATGAAGGTGGATTTGCGTATTCGTCGCTCAGCGCTGGCCGGCCGGGAACGAAAAGTGAAGGCTGGATATATCTCCAGTTTGAAAGCGGTGGAGCAAAAATGGCGCGGTTCAATCTGAGCTGGGTTCTGGGGGGTGTGAAGACGGGCGACGGGGACGTGCCGCAATGGGCAGAACTTTGAGCGTAGAACTCGTGCAGCCGCGCATTTTGGCAGTCCAGAATCAGAAAGTGGAAAAGCACGCTGAAGCGTGAACGCCAACATGCGGGTGTAAGTATTGGAGTACAAGATTAGTGTCAAGGTACGGGCTACCCTCCTATGAGAGAAAAAACAGTAAAAAAAGTATATACTGATAGAAGCTATATGAGAAGTAACCGAGGATGAAAGCTATGCAAGATCCGCGATATGAGAGTTACATGGGCCTGGGGCCTAAGCGAATTCAGCATTGGGAACATTGGTCGAATCCGGATGCCGAGACATATTTAACCGGAATTGACTATTATGCCCATCCCCGGCAATGCCGGCTGAAACTGAAGGAATTGTATCCGCAGCTGGATTTGTGGGTACCGGAAACCGACGATCCGAAACCCCGTCCGGAGGAGCAGGCCGACCAGGGCAAGGGACGTTGGGGTGACGCGTATCGCGATTACTGGCAGCAGGAAGAAGCGAATCAGCGATTCAAAAGCGAAGAAGATATGCTGCGATTCAGTCCACTGGAGAAGGGCGACTTCAGCGAATGGCACATCGGCACCGGCAGTTACCAGAGCGAAGAGGTGATCTATGAGCGGCACCGGAAATACTATCCGGCGGAGTGGGGCGATACCGCTCCAGAAGGCTCTTCAGCGGCGGCATTTTTTTACAACACCATGTTCATGTGGCCTCTGCTGGTGTTCGGCTATGAGAATTTTCTCCTGATGAGCCTTGATCCCGGATTTGAACGGATCATGGATGAATTTGCCGAGATCAACCGCCGGGTGTTCCGGGCGTTCGCGCGCCTGCCGGTCAACTTTGTCATCAGCCATGACGACATTGTTCTTGCGACCGGACCGGTTTGCAGTCCGGAATGGATGCACCGCTATATTTTCCCGCGCTACGAAGAATTCTGGGACATTGTGAAACAAGCGGGCAAAGAAGTCCTTTTCATGGTTGACGGGTGTGTGGACGTGTATGTCGATGATGTAATGGCCTGCGGCGCGCGGGGTATCATCAGCGAACCGTTTACTGATTACAAGGCTATTGCGCGGCGATACGAAAACTGCTTTATTGCCGGAGAAGGCGACAACCGGGTCTTGATGCGGAATGACGCAGACGAGATCAAACAAATGGTTGAATCAATGGTGGAAACGGGACGGATGTCGGGTGGATATATGATGTGCATTGGGAATCACATCCCGTTCAACGTGCCGGGCGAAGCGATCAAGAAGTATTTGGATTTGTCAGCGGAAATGGGGTGGCGCAGGTAATGGTAAATGGTTGATGGATTATGGCGGGGGTATTAGGGAATGAGCTGGTCCCGCCAACGGCGCGGAATGATGGCGTTTTCAGGGTTCAAGGAATACAAAGGATACGCTCCAATTATGAGAAATAATAATACTCACTGGTTTGTGAAAAGAATTTTCTTTATCGGGGCTGCAGTCCTGACTGGATTCTGCGGTATTACGGGATACGCGGCGAAGCAGTATGTGGTTGTCAATATCGCGCCCGGTGAGGTTAACCGGGCCGTGTTTGAGGATGTCCGGCAGATTGCGAGCAACACGGCAACCAATCAGGTGGAGTTGGGAATCGGCGCTATCTTTTCATACCTTAATCAAACCAGGACACAATGCACAAATCATCTGCAAAAGTTTTTGAATTTGTCGGAGCGGTACAGCATCCCGGTGGTCGTGCAACTGGATGGAGAGCAATGGTGGAATGCCAGGCCGGACTTATGGAACTGGTGGGACCCGAAGCGGCCGGGGTATAACCCGGAGAACCGGCGGAATGTGGAATGGACCGGCTGGGGGCCTGAACACGCGATAAAAATAGCCTGGCGGAACTGGGGCCGACAGATTCGGGTATTGCCTCCACCCAATTTCATGAGTCCGCTTTATCGCAAAGCCTGTCATGAAGAGATGCGGGTGCTGATACCCGTAATTATGAAATGGTGGCATGCCTTGCCGAAGGATAAGAAACATCTTTTTATCGGGATCAAACTGGGATGGGAGAGCGCGATCGGGGTAAACTCGTTTTATTATCCAAATGGCAACGCGCTGCTGGACAAGCCGGTAACTAATGATCCCCAAACAGGTCTGAAAGCTGACCGGATACCGGATCGCGGCGTAACGGCGATTGGATATGCGGCGGTCATGACAGCGGGTCTGGCAACAAATGGTGCCATAAAAGAAGCGCATCTAGCTGAAATAGTAAACCGCCATTTGACGGATATATGTGCTGTAGCGGCCGACCTCGGGGTACCACGCGGGAAATTGTTTACACATGTGGCAGGATGGAAGGAAAAAGAGTTGTTGTATGATGCCGCCTTGAACAGATATTCATGTCCGGGCTGGAGTTTCTACAAATACGCGCATGATCCGGGAAAAGACAAGGGAGTTCAGCGGGTCTTGAAAAAGAGTGACGCCCCATGCTGGGCGGCGGTGGAGTGGCTCCTGATGGGAAATCATGACGCGCGTGCCTGGCATACTGCATTGGACAGCACGTTGTCGGATCCACACTGCCGCTATGTATGCATTTTTAACTGGGGTGGCATCAAGAACAACCTAGCGGCGATTACTGCTATCCGGGAACTATGCAGCGGGCAAAAACAAAGGGGAAAAGAAATGAGGACAACCATGCCGAAAACAGAAATGACCATAAAAGAATTGCAGTGCGAATACAGCATCAATCCTTTGGGTATCGACACACCACAACCGCGATTCAGCTGGACACTCGAATCGACCGGGCGGGGAGAGACGCAATCAGCGTACCAGGTTCTGGTCGCACGTGATCCACAAAAACTGGCAGCTGATAATGGTGACAAGTGGGACAGCGGTAAAGTGCCTTCAGGAACGTCGGTACATGTTGTTTACGAAGGGAAGGAATTAACAAGCGGTGAACAGTGTTGGTTTAAAGTACGCTGCTGGGATAAAGATGGAAATGTCTCGGACTGGAGTAACCCGGCAACATTTGAAATGGGTCTGTTAACCCGGGAAGCCTGGCAGGGAGAATGGATCGGAGCCGGTAAAAGCGATGAGGGCATTGTTTTCGTTGCAGGAAAATTCGGGCAGGCAGTCAATCTGAATGGGAAAAGCGAAAGCATTAAAATACGCCACTATCCACAGTTAAAACCAGGCAAACAGATATCGATCTGCGCCTGGATTAAACCTGTTGAATTCAGTGACAACTGGCGGAATATTTATCGGAAAGAAGACGGAGAGGCGCGGCAGCTTCTTGCTATTGGAGAAGATGCCGGCATAAAGGGCATCTGGTTCGGGCTGGGCATCAATGGTGCGTATACAGAACTTGGGGCCCCGGTATCTGCTGAAAATCTTATGGACGGCACATGGCACTTCATAGCAGCAACCTATGACGGGTCAGCCATGACCATGTACTATGACGGCAAAAACATTGGCAGCAAGCCAATAACCGGGCCGATTGATACTGCCGGCTCACAGCCGGCCTGTATCGGCTCATGCGAAAACCGCTCGGAATTTTTCCCCGGCGGTATTGATGATATTCGCATCTACAGTCGCGCCCTGTCGGCACAGGAACTTCAGTCAATGACCGAAAAAAACGGCGGTGGCGATCCCGCTCTCGTTGGCTGGTGGCCATTAGATGGCACCTTAAAAAATAGTATCGATGGTATAGACAGCAGAGCGGTGGGAGGAGCGATAAGCGCACCGCTTTTGCGCAGGGAATTTGAGATTGCAAAGAAGGTCACCCGCGCTCGTGTGTATATTACGGGGTTGGGATGGTACGAATTATTCATCAACGGCACAAAGGTGGGAGACCATGTTCTGGATCCGGCAACAACCGATTACCACAAGCGCGTCCTGTATGCGACGTATGATATAACAGATTACCTGCTTACAGGAACGAACGCTGTAGGCGTGATGCTGGGCAATGGCTGGTACTGCGAGCCGGGCCGCCTGAAGTATGGTGATTCACCGACGCTTATGATGCAGATGCATGTCGAGTTTGCTGATGGGACATCTACAGATATCAAAACGGACAGAACGTGGAAGACCTTCGGCGGTCCGATTACACACAATGACATTTATGGCGGCGAATCCTATGATGCCCGGCGTGAGCAATCTGGTTGGACAACGGCCGGCTATGATGACAGCGGCTGGATCGCGGCGGAAATTGGGGAGGAACCGCGCGGGGTGTTGCAATCCCAGGTGATGCCGGCAATCAAAATTATCCAAACAATCAAGCCGATAAAGGTTACCAATCCGAAACCGGGTGTGTACGTATATGATATGGGACAGCTTTTCGGGGGGTGGTCCAGGCTTCATGTCAGAGGGCCCAAAGGTACAAAAGTGACGATAAAGTATGCCGCACTCATGTTTGAAGACAGCGGCTTGGTGGATAAACGGCGCCACGGCGAAAGCGGAGAAACTGATTACTATATTTTAAAAGGCGAAGGACAGGAGGTATACGAGCCGCGATTTACCTACCATCCTGTTCGCTATGTCCAGATCGAAGGATATCCCGGCACACCCGGCATAGATGATCTTGAAGGCCGGGTGGTTCACTCGGCCGTCACTATGGCCGGGAATTTTGAGTGTTCAAATCCCCTGCTGAACCAGATTCACAGCAATGTAGTCTGGACACTGAAGAATGGATTGTTCGGGATTCCCCTGGACTGTCTGCATCGCGAACATTGGGCCTGGACCGATCCTGCAACCATTACCGGCAATCTGTATCCCCGGAAATACATGCCCCTGTTCTGGACGAAATGGCTCAACGATATAGCCGATGCACAGCATGAGAACGGCGGGGTGCCCGATGTTGCACCGAGTTATGCGTTTAACCAGGTCGACCCGGCCTGGGGCGGCAACTACCCGATCCTTGTCTGGTATCTCTATCAATACTATGGCGACAAGCGTATTGTTAAGGAGCATTATAACGGCATGAAAAAATTGGTCGACTATTTTGCATCAGGTGCAGACGAATATCTGGTAACCGAAGGGCATTACGGCGACCATATGCTGCCGGGTGAATCTCCGGGTATGGAGAAATTTATATCGGACGAAACGCCTCCCCAATTGATCTGGAACGGGTATTTTTTTCGTGGAGCTTTAGTTGTTTCACGCGCGGCACGCCTGCTGGGTAAAACCGGCGATGCTGAGAAATATGAACATCTGGCCGAGAACATCAAGGAAGCGTTTAATAAAAAGTGGCTTGATACGAAAATGGGAGTGTATACCGGCGGCGCACAGTCGGCCAACGCTTTCCCCCTGGCGCTTGATATTGTTCCCGCGGCCAAAAGGGTAGGGGTGTTGAAGAACATAGTAGACAGTATTACGGAAAAATATGACGGGCATCTGCATACCGGCAATACCGGTACAACCTGCATGATCGACACGCTTCCGCGACTTGGGTACGGTGATCTGATGTACCATGTAGTCAACCAGACCACATACCCGGGCTGGGGCTTCATGGTTGCTCAGGGAGCAACCACTATTTGGGAAAGCTGGAGCCTGGTGGCGGGATGCGGCAATTCCGAAAGCATGATCATGTGGGCCACCATAGACGAATTTTTCTATTATGACCTGGCAGGGATCAGCGGGCCGGAATATTATGGTTCTGTCGATAGCGCGCCCGGCTTTCGAGAGATTCATATCAAGCCGCTTGTGCCGGAAGG
>CAZCLS010000259.1:0-6251 GCA_964499565.1 uncultured bacterium | reverse complement strand
CCCTGCGCGGCCAGCAGCGGTTTGATCCGCATGATACAGCGTTTGCCGCGGCACGCCCCCATTCCCAGCCGGGTTGTATGTTTGATCTCATCTATTGATATGAACTTCCGGTCTCCGATAACTTCCAGCACTTCTTCAAACGTTACATCATCGCAATGGCAAATATACTTAACCGCGTCAACGATCCCGCTGCGCTGCTTATACTTGACTGGCTCCGGATAGGCACTCTTGGCTATTGTACCGCGGACTTCCAGAAGCTCTTCTCCGGCAAGTGTGGTTGCCTGAACTTTTATGACATTGGTTTTGTTCGCTTTGAACTGTACTTCTAAAATTATGCCTTCACCCAGAATGCGACTGGTATTATCCACCAGATATACCTCGGTGCCTTCGCTTACGATATGTTCCACCGGCAGGTACAACAGGTTCTTCGCTAGGTCATACCCGAATATCGCCAGACCGGGACATTGATATACGCACTGCCTGCAGCCTACACATTTTTCGTAATCGACATAGGGAATAGAACTGGTCGAGCTCTTGCTGATCGCGTCAACCGGACAGACAAACGCGCAGGGATTGCAGGCAAAACCGTATAAACAGTCGATCAGAACAAACGGCCGGGATTGGCGGGCTGCTTCGGGAACTACGACGTTATCCCGAACTTTTGTCGGACGCTGCTGCGAATCAACATACTCTTTCGATACCTGCAGGTAGGTGTCATAGTCATAACGTTTTCCCATCTGATCCAGGATCTCATAGGCCACCTGTGTACCTCGCAGCACCGCGCTGGTTCCCTCCCCGATCCTGATAGCGTCACCCGCGCCGAAACAGTCACGTCCGAAAACTTCATAACCTTTGGTCAGCAGGCGGTCGTCAGGCACCAGGCCGGTGCAGATGTTTATCGCGTCAATATTTTCAATTACTTTCTCGGTACCTGGAATCGGTTCAAAATCATCGCAGGCCGCAATCACCGCCCCGGTAATTCCGTCATGTGAGGCATTCGGTATCGCCTGGACCAGGGTGTGTGATAAAATAATCGGAATGCCCAGGCGCCGGATTCGGTTGGCCTGAACGGGAAAACCGCCTTCACGGTCCTGTGCTTCAATTATCGCTTTAACATTCGCTCCCGCCTGGGTCAGTTGATATGATGTCAGATACCCGATGTTTCCCGCGCCGATTGTGAGAATGTTTTTCCCCAACAGGGTAAACTCGGTATTCATCATTTTCTGTATCACCGCCGCCGTGAATACGCCCGGCAGATCATCATTCTCAAACGGGTGCATAAACGGAACCGCCCCGGTTGCAACAACCAGGTATGACGCATCAACAAAGTAAATTTCCTCGGTTTCCAGGTTTTTCACCGCTATCCGCCGGCCTTCCATAACATCCCACACCGTGCTGTTGAGAAAAATTCCCTCCGTATCTTCACCCGCCAGCGTCCGGGCAATTTCAAATCCGCGCATACCGCCGAACTTCTTTTCCTGCTCAAAAAAGAAAAACTGGTGGGTCTGCATCAGAAACTGGCCGCCGATATGACTATTGTTATCGATCACGATTGTCGCGACACCCCGTTTACGAAGTGTTTCCCGCGCCGCCAATCCCGCCGGTCCGGCGCCGATAATTGCCACATCGGTTTCGTAGACGTTAACCGTGCGGGCTTCCGCCGGCATATGCGGTTCGGGCGTGTAATCGGCCGGAATCCGCTTTACCGATGATACCCCATCTACTTTTGTAACACAAATCCGTTTTATACGCCCGTCGACCAGCATCTCGCACGCGCCGCACTTGCCTATGCCGCATTCCAGACTGCGATTGCGATGCCGTAAACTCTCACTGTGTACCGGATATCCCGCCCGATGCAATGCCGCGGCAATCGTAAATCCTTTCTCCCCCGTTATCGTATGCCCTTCATACGTGAACGTAACAGATTCATTTTGCGTCACATCTAATATGGGATGTTCAGTAATTCGCTTCATCATGGTATCCTTGGTATCCTGGTCCATTCCATCACGGGAGTGATTCGAACGGATTTCGCTAAATACATCCTGCTGATATATGCTTGTGAAAAGCAGGCCCCATTATACCAAAAACACTCTCAGATGTGCTATACTATATATGTTTCAGGTATACTCCTACACGTCTTATTGTTCTTTTATTGGGTATAATCGGTGAATGCGCTGCGGTGATCCCATAGCGATGATCCATAAGCCTATTCCATTATGAAGCACGACTCATTGTATAATATCAAACGGCACTTCACCGCCAAAATGATTTCGGGTATCCTTCTGCTCATACCATTCGTAGTCACATTACTTGTACTGCGGTTGGCCGTCGGTACCATTTCGTCTCTTATGTCTCCTCTTATTGGCATGTTCGCTCCATACGGTATCCCCAGGCCTTTGATAACACTCCTGTCAATAATCCTTTTATTTGTTATTGTTTATTTTACCGGCGCTGTTGCTACGTATACTATCGGCAAACACCTTCTCTCTCTTGCTGAAAGTGTTTTCTTGCGCATCCCTCTTCTTAAAACGGTCTATAGTTCCACTAAAACAGCTATATCCGCCCTTTCTTTTACTCAACGGGCTTCTTTCCGTTCAGTTGTTCTGATTCAATTTCCAAAAGATGGATTCTGGAGTATTGGTTTCGTTACCGGCACTTCTGTTTCTGCTTCAGGTCAGGAGTTTCTTAAAATATTTATTCCTACCACCCCAAACCCAACTACCGGTTTTTTTGAACTTGTTAGAAAAAGCGATGTACTCCAAACTGATCTTTCCGTTGAAGACGGTATCCAAACAATCGTGTCGGGAGGCATTCTTTTTCCATCGGTAATCCCCGAAATCATTAATTCATCCGTTTCGGAAAATACATGTACCGTTACGCAGGATTCTCATCCCGGTCACAGCCATGACCATCCCTTGCGCTCCCGCTCTTGATATGCTGGAATTCATACTTTAACCATTGGGGATTTTTTTATGCCGCTTGTTTTGGTTATCGCCGGTTTGATCGCTTTGTACATCGGCGCCGAAGGTTTGGTTCGGGGCAGTTCCAGCATTGCCTTGCGGCTGGGTGTCAGTTCACTTCTCGTCGGTCTTACCATCGTCGCCTTCGGCACCAGCGCTCCGGAACTGTGCGTTAGTGTTTTGGCCGGTCTTAAACAGAAAGGTGCTGTCGCAACTGGCAATGTCATCGGTTCCAATATTTTTAATATTGCTGTCATTCTCGGTATCTCCGCCCTGCTCCGCCCCGTCAGAATCCATCAGAATCTCGTTCGCCGCGATATTCCGATTATGTTTGGCGTGGCTTTGATTGCTGTGCTGCTGGTTTACTTCGGCTGGCTGGGTCGCATCTCCGGTATAGCTCTCTGCACCGCTCTTATCATATATGTTATTATCTGCATTCGATGGGCGCGGAGGGAGTCGCCCCGGAATCAGGATGCATTTCGCGCAGCTCTGGAACCCTCGCTCCGGGGCTGGTCAATCGACGCTATCCGCATCGGTGGAGGTTTGCTGTTACTTGGATTTGGTTCACAGTGGTTTGTTTCCGGGTCAGTCAGTCTTGCCCGTTCGCTGGGCGTCTCCGAGGCAGTGATCGGCCTGACCCTGGTCGCTGCCGGCACCAGCCTGCCAGAGTTGGCTACCAGCCTCGTTGCCGCCTGGAAACATCAACCTGATATTGCCGTCGGCAATGTCGTAGGATCTAACATTTTTAATGTCCTGGGGGTTCTTGGCGCCGCATCCCTCGTTTCGCCCCTCAATGCCAGCGCTATAACCATTCCCGATCTCATCACCCTGGTTGTCATCAGTCTGGTGCTCCTGCCGTTCGCCTTTACCGGGTTTGTTCTGTCACGGCGCGAGGGAGGAGTTCTGATTGGTATGTATCTTGTCTACCTCTGCTGGCTGTGGCTGCATCTCTAATCCTGCCATGCCTGCCATCAATGCGTTTCATCATACTCTTTGATTTTCCGCACTACGTCCGCTTCGGCTTCCCGGTATATTTCCTGGATTATCTCGTCACTGAACCGCATCGTCCGGTCTTCCAATGCAGATGTCGCAATGCGGTCGAACAACCGCGCCCGTGCTTCAGCTATGTCCTTGCCGTAGATATGATATGAATCGGCATGCCAGTTCAACCGCCCCAGTCTGACCGGCAGACCCGACTGTTTTTCCACTTCCGCCGCAATAATTTCCTTGTTGAACATCGTGAATCCAAACATATTCATGAAACTCGCCCCCCAGGCGTCATTGCTGCGGAACCTGACATTACAGTTCAGCCATCTGACTCCCTCCTCGTCCTCCACCAGGCGGTACCATAACGATTGCAGGCAGGGCGGATCATAACAGTCATAGTCGATGTTCGGCATCCAGGTGATCATCTGGGCCTGGCGCGTATATGGCTGGTCAACCAGTTTTCGGATCACTTTTTCCACCTGGTTGACACAGAAAGAACCGGATTGAACCTGTTTCCCCCCGCGCAGTTCCTGCCAGGAACCATATGATGCCAGGCGCTGATGATACGTATATTCCCAGCGCGTGTCTTCAGGATCATTCAAATTTTTGACCCAGTGGTCTTTGAATCCCTGTACTTCCATAACGTATTCCCGCAACGATTCTATGCCGCCCGGAAATGCCATATGGATCATTGGTTCCGCTAAAGGATCGTGTACTGTAATGTTCATCGTCGCGTCAATGCTGGCCGGATCGCCCGGTTTGTCATACTGGGTTTTGAAGCGGATGCCGTCCCGGTATAATGACACTAACGCGTTTTCAAAGGCGAGCGCCAGTGTTTCACCTTCAACATGCAAAACAGGAATTGATTTCATGGATGTGTATCCCGAGTCTGAGGATTATTATGTTTCAAAAACTAAAGGGTTAATTATACTGTGACACTGCGGCTTTGTCAATAAAAAATTTACTCCGGTACGTATGAAGGACAGATACGTACCGGAGTCTGGTGTTAGCTCTGGATAGAGCTGGACCTCCGCGAAGGCCCGATGCGACTTTTTTCCAAAAATTTTTAACAACAAAAACGCTTTTCATTAATATATACGCATAACCCCTGTTTTTTTTGCGTACTTTTTTCTATCATGTTGTATGTGTATGGCTTAGGAGGGCCGATGTCCGAGGGCCGGGGCGTTGGCTTGGGGTGTGATTGCTTGGGTTTGCAGAATAAACCACCGTTTGGGGACAAACGGTGGCTACTTCGCGGGCCGATTACCGATTACCGATTACTGATCACCAGTTACTGAACCCTGAACCCTGAACCCTAATAAAACAGGAACGGAAACCAGTTTTTCATCGGTTTACCGTCATCATCTTTTGATTTGTTGTACAGACCGGGCATGCTCTGGCGCCAGAACACCAGCCAGCGTCCCTGGCAGTCGGGTGCCATGTCAGTATATTTCTCGATTTTTTTGCATGACCACGGCAACGCTATGTCCTTTCCGCCCGGGCCGCTGCCGATACGCCAATCTTCGATCGTCGACATAACCGGATTGGTATTCGACTGGTCATAATCATTGCGCGCGTTGGGTGCATAATGCACATTGCCGCCCCGGGCAACATAATTGCTGAGCACGATTGTATCTTTATACTTGATTACCGCCACCGTGGGACTGGGATAGGCGATATAATAATTCGAGCCCCACAGCGCGTAATATGAATCGAAGGGAAGCCCCAGTGATTCCTTCAGGTCAAACATGGCATACTCATAAAAATAACGCGTAAAATACGGTATCACCCGGGCATGCGCCATGCCTTCCATCGAGTGTCCCAGGTTTTCCAATCCGCAGCCGATACCGCGTTCCCAGTTCAGGCAGTTCAGCCTCAGGCTGCGGCCTATCCAGCGCTGGTCGCGATCACCGCCGTTACCCGCCTGACGGTACTGGTTGCTGACCCGGTTAAAGTTTTCATCATATACCGGCTTTATTTCAACACTTTCCAGGCATTTCCAGTCCCCGTGACAATCCGCGAAAAACCAGACTTCATGGATATATCCCAGGTCTACAAGCTCTGCCAGAGAAAGATATCTTCCCGGATTTCCGGGATCACGCACTCCCCAGCTGGCCGCGTATTGATCAGAGAAAAACGCATCGTAATCGCATCGTGTTCCGTCTCCCCGCCACACCTTTTTCGGCGCGCGCGAACTGTTATTGGTTGTTACTCCCGGATCGCGCAAGTCTACATATTTAAATACCTCATATTCCAGGAATGCCGGCGCATTGGTATCGTTATACCCGTGATACCTGCTGCTTT
>CAZCLS010000258.1:0-6252 GCA_964499565.1 uncultured bacterium | reverse complement strand
CGTTATATTATGATATTTAACATCCTGATCACATGATGGATCAAATACACGGCGCTGCATATGCGGCGTCGTTTTTTTATTGTACAAATCAAGAATTTATGTGGCCGTAGGAGGTTTCGGCTGGGCCGAAAGAGCCGGTGGATAGGCGGAACTATCTGCATCTGAATATAATTCATTATCCGAAGTGTAAAACCGAGGTCTTATGGCACAGCTGAATTTGGGTCTTGGGGTGCCTGCTCGCATAGTGGCAGGCTGAAAGCGCTGCCCTGCCGGTTTACTGTGCGTGGTGGGTTATAGCAATGGTAGGCTGCAACATAAATTATGGTTCATAGAAGGGGTGTATATTTGTGGTGAGAGGCAGCAACACCTGATATGTATTGACATCAATAGTGATCGCCCTTATAATAAACCTGCTTATACTAACGGCACCGGCGTTCACAATAATGATTACACCTGCATTGCCAGCAAAAATCCGTTCAAGTCTTCCCTGCTTTGAAGACGTGCGAGAGCGTCTGTTCAATCAATTTCAAACTGTCGAATATAACACCGGTTCGGGCCTTTCGGCCGATGAGGTGTGGATCATTGCCAAAGAGTGGCGATCCGGGCATGCCGACCAGCCGTATGTTCTGCAAAAAGCGCATCTGTACCGTCTGATTGTAACGCGGGCACGAATTGCGATTGATCCGATTGACCGGTTTGTCGACAAACTTGATCACGGCGATATTTTGCGACACCTTCAACATGAGTGGTTTCAGGAAGCGCAGGCAGGTCCGCTGCGAGATGAAACGAGCTGGTGTGAAGAAGCGTATGCAACGGGAACCGCGCATGCGGGAATCGACCTGGGACATATTTCGCCGGGATGGGAAAACATGTTCAGAGGCGGGTTGACGGGATTGCTTGGCACAGCAAGGCAGTTCCGAAGGCAGTTTGGCTCTAACCTGACTACGGAGCAGGCGGCGTTGTATGAAGCGGTGGAGATAGTATATAGTGCCACCATCAGCCTGGCGGAACGATTTGCGGCATTAGCGGAAAACATGGCCGGGAGTCAGCTGAAGTATGCGGAACATTTACAGAATATAGCAGCTATCTGCGGCCGGGTGCCGGCTCATTCACCACGGACATTTCACGAAGCGCTTCAGTTTGCCTGGCTGATGCACGAGCTGATCGAGATGGAAGGAGAGTATGTCCGGTCCATGGGACATTTCGACCGGGTATTCTATCCGTATTACCGGGCTGACCTGGAAGCGGGTCGTCTGACGCGTTCGCAAGCAAAAGAGCTGCTTAAATTTTACTGGATGAAATGGCATGCCCGCACGCGTGGAAAATACAACGGCAAGAACTTTTTGTTTGGAGGCCAGGATGCGGGTGGCAAGGATGTCACGAATGAGCTGACGTTTACCGCACTGGAAGCGTATGAAGAGTTGAACACCCCAGACCCGAAACTATCAATCCGGTTTTTCCCGGGCACACCCGAGGCCCTGTATGATCGCGTTGCAAACCTGATACGCGCCGGACACAATTCCATTGTAGTAATGAATGATGAGCCGGCGATCGCGGCTATGGTCAAGCGGGGCAAAACAATTGAGGACGCGCGGCGGTATCTGCCTATCGGCTGCTACGAACCGGCCGTGGACGGCAAGGAAGCCGGGTGCACCATGAATATAGTAATCAACATCGCCAAGGCGCTGGAACTGGCACTGCATAACGGTCGTGATCCGTTGAGCGGCAAACAGTTCGGACCACGCACCGGAGATCCCTGCGGGTGGCAATCGTTTGACGAACTGTACCAGGCATTCATTCAGCACCTCGATGCCATCCTGACAGGGGCGACTGAATCGACTAAGGCGCACGAGCGGCTATGGCCCCGGATCAATCCTTCGCCCTTAATCGCTGGAACGATAGATGACTGTCTGAAGCGCGGGAAGGATATCGGACAAGGAGGCGCGGTCTATAACTCAGTCGGCGTTGTGGGAGTGGCTCTGGCTAATGCGGCAGACTCTCTGCTATCGCTCAAACGGACAGTATTTGTAGAGAAACGCTACACTATGCGGAAGCTGCTGAATGCTCTTGCAAATGATTTTGCCGGTGAGGAAGCATTGCGCCAGTATCTGCTGCAGCGTGTACCGAAATGGGGTAATAATAACAATGAAGCTGATAAAATTGCGGTAACGATTGCGGACTGGTATGCAGCGAATATTCATGCCCGGACAAACGCGCGGGGCGGACCGTTTCAGGCGGCGTTGTTTACGTTGACATATCGCAATGAATTCGGACGGCAGACGGGGGCGTTGCCGGACGGGCGTAAAGCCGGGACACCGCTGGCACCCAGTATCAATCCCATGCCGGGCATGGACAAGCACGGAGTTACAGGATTGATCGGTTCCGCAGCAAAGCTGGACTTTACCGAAACACCAAACGGGTCGGTTCTGGACATCACCCTGCACCCGTCGTCTTTGCGGGGAGAGGAGGGATTGCAGGCATTTGTCGCATTAATCAAAACATATTTCGCTCGAGGCGGGTATGCTGTTCAGTGCAATGTGGTTGATGCGGAGATGATGCGGAGTGCCCAACGGCATCCGGAACAGTATGCCAATCTGCAGATCAGGGTAACCGGCTGGAGTGTCTATTTTACGACGTTGTCGAAGGAAGAACAAAACCATTTTATCGCGCGGACCGCTCATGAAATAATATAAGGGTTGGGACTATGCGGTATGTGAAGCGAGAGGAAAATCAGCTGGGCTGATTTTATAAACATTGAGTTGGTGTTGGGCCTTTTTTTAATCTTCAGAGGAACAGGGAATGAGTTCTCAAAATAACGTATGGCGAGTGGGATTTGTAGGAGCAGGGAATATCACGAAACTGCATTTTGAGGGTATCAGCCGCCATCCCGACCGGGTTGTCGTAGCCGGACTGTGTGATCCTGACAAGGATACTCTCATAGTCCGCGGAGAAGAGTTCGGGTGTAAAGGATTGTACCCTGATGTTGAAGCTATGATCGCCGATGGTGGTATTGATGTCGCGATTGTCTGCACTGCCACACATGTCAGGAGCAGTGTTCTCCTGCCGTTAATTCAGGCCGGGATACCGGTGTTGTGCGAAAAACCGTTTGCGGAGACCTATGCTGAAGCAGTAGAGATTGAGAAAGCAGCGAATCATGTCGGAGTACCGATAGCGATCAACCAGAATTTCAGGCGCCATTTTACCTTTCATATCGCGCGGGAGATTCTGCAGAAAAAGGAATTAGGACGCCCGCTGCATTTAGTACAGAATGAAGCCTGGCTGCGCCGCGACCGCGGCTGGCGGCTGGAACGGAATCGCTATGTTATGTCCGTTATGTCTATTCACTGGTTTGACGGATATCGCTTCATGCTGAACGATGAAGTTGAGCGTGTCTGTTGCGGTCATATAAATTCACCGGCCACGCCGGGTGGAGAAGACACCGCGGTATCAATGCTGCTCCGGTTCCGGGAGGGAACCTTAGTAAGTCTTTCGGACAGTTTCTCGAGTTTCACGAAACAGAACTACTGTGGTCTGGATTGCGAGAAAGGCGGCTTGATTCTGGATTACAATGGATTGAAAGAAATCCGCGAAGACGGATCGGTAATCGAGCATACCAATCAGTATGACAAAGCCGGGGCAACGTACTATGTGCTGGACGATCTGATTGACGCGGTAGAGCAGAGTCGCTCGCCGGAAACATCCGTTGCCGATAATGTGCATACAATGCGGATTCTGGAAGCCGCGTATCGATCGATAACCGAAAACCGCAGCATAGCCATGGAGGAAATAGCGTGAACAAACTTGCATTTTCAAAACCGTCGGGCACGGACGCCGATTCAGACGTTCTGTTTACCCGGTTCAGAGAAACAGGATATGACGGGCTGCAGCTGAAGGCAGGCCAGTATATGCCGTATCTGGATGATCCGCAACGCTTTATTGACACCTGGGGACAGTATCCCGGCGCCGCCTCGGCCCTGATCTGCTGGTGTAAACTTGATTATGAGGGCAAAAAACTGCTGAAGAAAATTATCGCGTTCGGCAGAAATGTCGGCACGGAGATGATCGTCTATTGCCATAATGCCCCCCGGGCCGGCATGACGATAGAGGAATTGAAGGGATATGCCGTGGAACTTTCGGAGGTAGGTAAACAGGCCCGCGATGTCGGCCTGGCATTTTCATTGCATAATCATTATGATCAGCCGGTCATGCACAGGGATGACATAGAAGTGTTTTTTTCACATGTAAAAAACAGTACCGTGGGATTGACGGTCGATACCGCCCACCTGGTCAAATCGGGGGAAATGGATGTTGCGGGCATAATCCGGGATTTCCGGTCAGTGATCGATAATTTTCATCTGAAAGACATCGAAAACGGAGAATTCAGAGTGCTGGGCACGGCATCAATTGATTTCAAGCCGGTGTTTGTCGCTATTCAAGATATCGGCTACCCGGGCTGGATATCGACCGATGAGGAAAGCGGCGCCGACATGGCGGCAGCCATGCAGCAATGCTATGACTTTATGAAAGCGGGATTGGAATGAGCGTAAGATCATTGGAGTATTGGAGTGATGGAGTATTGGAGAACTGGAGAAATGTTCCTGAACCCTGAACCCTGACAACTGACACATGGAATCACACATTATCAAAAGAACAGACATACCAGTCCAAAACGAAGTCTGGGGAACCCTGCAATGGCTGGTCTCAGCCGCCGGGGGAACCAGTGACAGCATGACCCTGGGCCGGGTCACCATCAATCCCGGCTGCAAAAACACGGCCCACCGGCATCCGAATTGCGAGGAGATTCTATTTGTGGTGCAGGGAACAATCGAACACACGCTGCCGGAAGGCGGTTCGGTAAAGCTGGAAGCGGGAGACAGCATTGTTCTGCCGCGCAGCGGCGGGCACCAGGCAACCAATGCCGGCACGCGGGAAGCGGTACTGATTGTTGCGTATAATTCAGCTGAGCGGCAGACAATCGGCGAATAATCACACATATGGTATAATATAATACTATTGGGGAAGTACGTTAGACCTAACTTTGAATGTATTAATGGTTTTGTATGAATAGAGAAGAAGTAACCGGTATTATTTTTGATATAAAGAGATACGCAGTGCATGACGGGCCGGGCATCCGGACGACGGTATTTTTAAAAGGATGTCCGCTGACATGCATCTGGTGTCATAATCCTGAAGCAATCAGTCTCAGCCCGGAACTGGTGGTACATCCTGAAAAATGCATAATCTGCGGTGCTTGCCTTGAACAATGTCCGCTTAAAGCGCACGAAACTACCGTGAACGGAGAGCGAATATTTCATCGCGAACGGTGTGAAGCGTGCGGTAAATGCGTGGAAGTTTGTTATGCTGAAGCGTTGACCATGTACGGTAAAAATGTCAGCGTTGAAGAGGTAATGGACGAAATTCGGAAAGACGCGGAATTCTACCGCAACTCCGGCGGCGGCGTTACCGTGTCCGGCGGTGAACCGCTGGTGCAGCATCAATTTATTATGGAACTTTTGAAACAATGTAAACAAGAGGGCTTTCATACCGCGTTAGACACGTGCGGATATGCCCGCTGGGAAGCGCTGGAATCCTGTCTGCCGTATCTTGACCTGGTTTTATATGACTTGAAGCATATAGACGCGATCCTGCACAAAAATTATACGGGAGTGCCCAATACCCGTATTCTGGTTAATCTACGGAAGTTAGACCATTATGCCGTTCCGATCGAAATCCGGATACCGGTAGTCCCGGGCATTAATGACAGCAGGGAAGTCATCGAAGACATAGCGCGCTTTCTCCAGCCGATGAAGAATATCAATGGCGTACGGCTGCTGCCCTTTCATCGCTACGCGGACTCGAAATATATGCACCTGGGTCGCAAAAACACCATGCCCGATGTCGATGTGCCCGATATGGCACGGTTGCGTGAAATCGCGGCCTGGATGCATGAGTATGATGTCAATGTGATTGTTGTATAAGCATGATTTGTGTTTGCTCACGTACCTGTCGTTTCAGTCATTATTCCTGTGGAGGGAAGCATGAACATTTCCAAAGAATTCAAACAGCCGTCATCGGTGTATCGCGGAAAACCATTCTGGGCCTGGAATGGAAAAATGAATGCAGACGAAGCTCGTCGGCAATTGCGAATATTCAAACACATGGGACTTGGGGGCGGCTTTATGCATTCCCGCGTCGGTCTGGGAACACCCTACTTGTCTGACGAGTGGTTCGATGTTATTAAAGCCTGCGTGG
>CAZCLS010000257.1:2228-6271 GCA_964499565.1 uncultured bacterium | reverse complement strand
CGGCTGATTGAATGCGGGCAAAAAATGTGTGCATTTTATCGGCGGCAACATGTAGATAATTAACAGGAACCCAGAGCAAGGCACTACACCAGACCCTTACGAATGAAGGGCTGGTGAGTTGAGTCCATTATGCGAAAATGAGGAATTTATTGAGATCAAATGTTGCGGTTGCATTAATTTTATGTGGTACACTATTAATTGTGCTTCCATACATATGTGGAATATTATTTTTCAATTATATAGCTGAGGAATCGTTAAAACATCAACTAGGAATATATTTTATATGTAAAACACTAATATATATTAATTTACCCTGTATACTTAGTGGGATTATCATGATTCTAATAGGTATTATTTCAGGCTTAAAATCCACTTTCGCCAATAAGATAAAGAAAAAAGATTATCGATTTTTGGCGGGTGCAATTATTTTTTTAGCACTCCAAATTATCAATTGTGTGAAATTACCAATTATTTTTTTAATGTCTGCTTTTTTCAATTTTTCATCACTATTTTACTTTAGCGTTGGCATGATTGCGACTGGTTTATTTTTTGAAATTATATTACATAAAGATTTCTGGCAAAGGAGAGTATCTGATTTCAGGATTTTACTCGGTGGCGTTACTGGTTTTATTGCTTTTCAGAGTATCAAAGCATGTTGGATGAATTCGAGTGTGTTTTGGTGGTGGAACGGTGCTGATTCACATCTTTCCGAAAATCCGATTCAAAGATTTGACAGTACAAGTTCATGGTGGGGATTATTATTTCCGATACTCGTTATGGGAATTCCTATAACAATATCATTGATTAACGCAAAGAGAGCAAAAAGTGCTGATTTCTCTGAAAAAGACGCACTCAGAGTCCAATCAAACAGGAAGCTTATATTTGCAGTGATACTTACTCTTGTATCAGCCTTCATTGTCTGGATAATCAGAGTCATATTCAGTGATAGATTACCATGGTTCGATAATTGGCCTTTTGATGTAGAGCATCCTATGTATCTATGGTTTTATCCATTGATATGCATCATAAGTTTGTCCAAGGAGTTATTGATGAAAGAAACAAGGTTGACTCTTATATTAAATAGAATCCATATTGTATCAGTTTATGTTTTTACTGGAATATTCATCCTGTCATTTGTATTTTCACTTTGCATTCTTTTCCTATATGATGTACCATATTAATGAAGATAAAATCATAACAAATCACTACAGCAATCGGCGGTTGAATAGAAAATGAGCGACACTCGACTCAAAATGCCCAGACCGGTTCCTGTTTTTGAAGGAAAGCTGGTAACACTTCGCCCGCCTAATCCAGCGGAAGATGCGCCTGGTTATTTCGAGATGAATCTCGATAAACCAAGCGGGCAACTAGTCGGACGTTTCTTTCTGTGCATGGAGAATCGCGAGGGAATTATTGTTATAGGTGAAGGAAACCGCATATCCAAGCCATTCTGGCGCAAAGGGCACAATCGAGAAGCGCGCATGCTTCTCTTTCCGTATGCCTTTGAGACTCTTCAAGCAGATATATACGAAACAGGAGCATGGTCAGAAAATGAGAATTCTATCAGGTCCATTGAAGCGCATGGTTTTACATTCGAATGAGAGGAACAGCAGTGGAATGAGAAGCATGCTCAGAACATGGTAATGCGTTATTATAAAATGACGAGAGAACAATGGAATACAACCGCCAACTAAGCAGTACAGCCGACTTGCTAATGCCCGCGGCTGACTGTAGACGTTGGTAAAGGAAATTGCTCGTTGTCAGTGAGGTGATAGCTGAACCATGAACTGCGTGAGGATTCTGCTGTCTACGGCGATTTCGATTACGGGAATCCGGCGGCTGCTTATCGGACGGATCGGACGTACAGACGGATCGGTCCGTGGCGCCACTGGTCGAGGTGCCGACGGGATTTCCGCGGGACATTTTTTTAAAAATTCGGTTTCCAGAGATACATGAAACGCGGGGCATCGGATGACCATTCGGGCGGAAACGGGAGCTGGATCCGGTTGTTAAACCGCGAGAGGAATAATTCAGCGAACGAGACACTGCGTTTATAGCGAATGACCTTGACATTCTCATGGCCGGTCATTTCTCGCAGCTGGTCGAGGGCGGTATTGACGTCGCCGATTTCATCGATCAGGCTTAACTCGAGTGCCTGGCGGGCGGTATAGATACGGCCGTCGGCGATTTCGCGCACTTTTTCGGGTTCCAGGTTGCGGCTGCGCGCCACGACCGAAACAAAACGGTCGTACATGTCGTTAACCGTAATCTGGAGAATATTCGTTTCTTCGGCAGTGGGGGTACGCAGAGGATTGAGCATATCCTTGTTTTTGCCCGATTTGATCGTAACGTCGGTAATACCTATTTTATCGGCAAGGCCGGTGAAATTGGGGGAAGAAATAATAACGCCGATCGAGCCGGTGATCGTGGTGCGATGGGCCACGATTTTATCGGAGGCGGCACTGATATAATAGCCGCCTGACGCCGCCAGGTCGCGCATCAGGGCGACGACTTTACGGTCGCCGTCACCGGACTTTTTGAATGAGAGCAGGCGTTCATAAATAATGTCGCTGGCGGTAATACCGCCGCCGGGGCTGTCGACAACCAGGAGGATACCGACCACGTTAGGGTCTTTCTCGGCCGCATCGATCTGCTGCATGACGAGGGTAGCAAGGTCTTGTTCCTGGAAGAGCATACCGCCGCTTTTCTGGAACGTAATAATGCCGAATACATCGATTCGGACAATTTTTTTACGACCGCTGCCCTGCATAAACTCTTCGGAAAATTTTTTGCCGTCTTCCTGAACATCCATACCGGAGAAGCTGGAGACAGTGACCATCACGAGGATAAAATTAAGCAGGACGCTGAAGGCCAGCAAAACAAACAGAATAATAATCATGACCCAGTATCCGGTGCGGGACCGGGGTTGTTCCATGTGAGGCGCATAGCCGGGATGTATCGTAGTGTTCATAGAGATCAGAGGGCGTTGATAAGCTTAAAGGTTTCAATCGCAATTTCGAGTTCTTCGTTGGTGGGGATAACCCAGACAGGATAGCGGGATTCGGGCGTGGAGATGCAGCCGGCTTTACCGTGCAGGCTGTTATTTTGATCTGAAAGGAGAATACCAAGGCCCTGCAGATGGCTGCAGATCATGGTACGCATTTCGGACGAGTTTTCGCCGATACCAGCCGTAAAGACAATCGCGTCAAGGGAGGGCAGCACAGCGGCATAGGCGCCGATATACTTGGCGATGCCGTAGGCGCACATGTCCAGGACCAGGGCGGCGCGTTTATTACCGTCTTCGGCGGCTTGTTCGACATCGCGCATATCGCTGCTGACGCCGGAGAAGCCCAGGAAGCCGCTTTGCTTATTGAGAATGGTATTGACGGTTTCAGGAGCCAGGCCGAGATTTTCGATCAGGTACAGCACCAGGGCGGGATCGATATCGCCGCAGCGGGTTCCCATAATCACACCTTGCAGAGGAGTGAGGCCCATTGAGGTATCAATACAGGCGCCGTTGGCAACCGCGGTAATAGACGAACCGTTACCGAGGTGACAGGTAATGAGATTAACCTGGTCGAGGGGTTTCTCCAGGAGTTCGGCGAAGGTGTCGGTAACATATTTATGGCTGGTGCCATGAAAGCCGTAACGCCGGATGCGATTCTTCTCATAATACTCGTAGGGAATAGCATAATGGAAGGCGTGCGGTTTCATGGACTGATGGAAGGCGGTATCGAAGACAGCGACATTGGGGACATCGGGCAGAGCTTCGAGGCAGGCGTGAATGCCGGCCAGATTGGCGGGATTATGCAGCGGGGCAAGTTCGACGCATTCCTCGATGCAGGCGATCACGTCGTCATTGACAATCACGGAGCTGAAGAACTGTTCACCGCCATGGACGACGCGGTGACCGAAAGCGCTGATAGATTCGCCCGGGGGAAGCACCGCGGCATCACCGGAAGACAAGGCATCGATCACATAGGCTACTGCCTGGGTATGATTTGAGGCGCTGATGGGAGTAAGCGGAATATCCTGATCGATAG
>CAZCLS010000257.1:0-2128 GCA_964499565.1 uncultured bacterium | reverse complement strand
GCCTGGGTATGATTTGAGGCGCTGATGGGAGTAAGCGGAATATCCTGATCGATAGTTTTACATTTAAACTCGGCCGCGACACCCTGGCCGATACGTTCGACAATTCCTTTAGCCAGAACTGTTTTATCGGGCATTCCGATCAATTGAAATTTAAGGCTGGAACTGCCGCAATTAATTATCAAAACATACATATACAGAAAAACCCCTTTATTTTTTAACCCATTTCCATTCGCCATCAGTACGTTCCTCGACCCAGATTGCATTAGCTTTATCGCGGAAGGCGCGGGCGTAGGTATCCTGAATAAAGCGGACATCAACGCCTTGCAATTTAGCATCGAGGAGATAGAACGCTTTGCGGGCTTTATTCAATTCGCCGGCAAGTTCGGATGCTTTTTTCAGCTCCTCGTCGGAGACGCCGGTGGTTTTATTAATGACGGAGACATAGCCGTCACGATTTTCGCCAAGCAGTTCTTTTTTCAGATAAGGATAGGCTTGGCGATAGACTTTCTTCAATTCATCCTTGGCCGCATTCCATTCGGCGGAAGGAGTGGGCTGGGTTTCGGCATAGGCGCAGGGCATACTGACAGCGCGCACCAGGCAGACCAGGACAGACTGGACCAGGCCGGAGGAGGTATCTTCCTCTTCTTCATATTCTTCATCGAGGCCTTCCTGCAGGTCATCGACGACACTGGAAGCGTGCTGATAAATATGGATTTTTATTTCAGCATTAATAGGAATTGGTCTATCCTTGTCTCCGACGATTGTCACTTCGGGTGAACAGCCGCTGTAGCACAGCGCGAACCAGGCGGTGCAAACGATGCTGACAGCAATCAGGAAAATTGAGCGTTTCATTTTCGTATCTCCACGTGTCTTAGTAGATTAGACAAGGATAATTATAGCAGAAATGGATATATTTTTCAATGTGGAATCAGGTTACAACGGCCTCTTCCTCTTCTTCTTCATCTGCCGCCGGGGGCGGAGAAGAGGAACGTTTAAGCAGCAGACTGCCGCCGATCAGGAGGGCGACAGGCAGCACCACACAATACAGCAGGTAATGCCAGCCATTGATATGAACCGGGACCATACCTGCCGGGGCAACGCGGTACAGGTTCCAGAACAGGAGCACAACCGACAGCCAGACGGTCAGGAAATTCGGCAGAGCATCATTAGCGTGCATGGTTTTAAAGCCGGCGGAACGGTCGCTGGTGAAGGGGAAGAACAGATTACTGCCCAGGAAGCCCAGCTGGTCTTCAAAGATATGGGTCCAGAAACCGAGGGTGACAACCGCGCCGAACATCCAGGCCGGATACAGCCAGGCGTGATGAACGAGTGCGACGATTGACCAGACGATAGCGCCTAGCAGCAGCCCGAAGGTGAGACTGTGAGTCCAGCCGCGGTGCCAGGGGATAAACTGAACATCGATATAGCCGTGACGTGGTTTGAAGCCGAAACTCGGTCCGCTGAAAATAGAAACATGGGTGCGCGTGGCATAGGTTTGCTTGAAGGAGCATGAGACCTGGGCGCGGCCAAGGCGGTTTTCATTCGGGCGGCTGTCGGGTACGGGAACTTTGCCGGTATTGACAACCGGGCCGATTTCAACGATGATCTCGCGTTTGTCGTCATCGAAGATAATGGAATATTCACGCCAGAGGTCGGCACTGAGTTTAATGGTATACAGATGAAGGTTGATCGTGCGGTTTTCGGCGATGGCACGTTCGATATTGCGGGCAATGGCGGCGGCGATGGCGTTCGGGTCAGGTTCCTGACCGGGGTCAAACATTTCATCGAAGCGGTGCAGGAAGCGATTAAGTTTAAAATCGAGCGTATCGGGCAGCAGGCCGAAGACACCGCCTAACACTAAAATATAGGAAGTATTGACGACCGCGTACTCGGCAACGCCGGGCACGCAGGATGCCAGGGCGGTGGCGGAAATAAAGTGAGTGAAGCCTTTCATAAGGGATGGTTAATTGATGATGGTTGATGGTTGATGGTTGATGGATAATGGTTGATTCAGGGTTCAGGTTCAGGGCTCAGGGTTCAGGGTTCAGGTTCAGGGTTCAGGTTCAGGGTTCAGGTTCAGGGTTCAGGGTTCAGGGTTCAGGGTTCAGGGTTCAGGGTTCAGGTTCAG
>CAZCLS010000256.1:0-6281 GCA_964499565.1 uncultured bacterium | reverse complement strand
CTCGCGTATCTCGCGCCTCGTATCTACTGCACCTACGTCTATCGCGGAATTAGGGATGCATGCCGGTCAAAATCGGCATGCCTGTATATCAACCTCTTTTTAATCAGATTCCTTCCAGTATCATTCTGGAACTACTGGTTCAACCGTCTTTGTGCCAGGCACAGGTTTTTTTACTTCCGGTATCTTTGCTACCGGCTTTTCCGGCTTCTTGACTTCAGGCTTTTTTACAACCGGTACTTCCGGTTCAGTAATTTCCGGCTCAGTAACTTCCGGTTTCTTTACCACTGGTTTTGTTACCACTGGTTTCGTTACCACTGGCTTCGTTACCTCCGGTTTCTTGATCTCAGGTTCCGTTACTTCCGGTTCGCCCTCTTCTTCCCGTTCTCCTATCTTCCCAATTTTCGATTCGGTCCGCGCTTCAATCTTCGCTTTTTTTGCTTCCGCTTTCGCATCTACTTTGGCAGTTTTCGAATCGCCGCGGGCTTCCACCCGGACACTCTTAGCTTCTTTGCGGGCTTCTTCCCGGGTATCTTTGGTTTCTTTCCTGACTTCCTTCAATTCTTCCCGGGCCGATTTCTCCGTTTCCTTGCGCGTTTCCTTTGCATCCTTTACCGCCTCCTTGCGCGTGTCGCGGGCAGTTTCGGTCGCTTCTTTGCGCGTGTCGCGAACGTCGGCTGCTGTTGCTTTGCTTTCTTCAGCCGCCGGTGCCGCCTTCAATTCCTCTGTGCTCTTCTTCTCCTGTCCCCATTGCCAGAATTTCCAGCTGACTCCGTATGATACCGATACAGTCAGAAATATACTCGCAGCGAGTAATAACAAAGTGTTTCTATTGATTGTCATAGTTGCCTCCTTATGATTGTTGTAAATTCGTATTCGAACGGCTCTTTGCCTTATCTGTCGTTCCTTCGCTTCTCACGTTGATGTATGTTTAACTATAACATTATATCTTTACGTTGTCAAACCTTTTTTTACCTTTTTATCTGATTGTGATATAATTGGTATGTTGACGTACATTGTTTGTTTATCATTATAGCACTATGACGGAGTGACCTATGACTGCAAAACGTTTCCTGCGAATGTCTGTCGCGTTGTTCAGCCTTTGCGGCGCCGTGTGGTTTGCCGGCTGTTCAACCATGTATTATAAAACCATGGAATCCTTCGGCTATCAAAAACGGGACCTGCTGGTCAGCGAAATTGAAGATGCCCGGGACTCGCAGCAGGAAGCTAAAGAACAGTTTCAAACTGCTCTCGAACAATTCAAGTCCGTTGTCGATTTTCAAGGCGGTGACCTTGAAGCCAAATATGATGAGTTGAATACCGCCTATAAGAACAGTGACGCCAAAGCCCAAAATGTCCGCGGCCATATCGATGATGTCGATAACGTCGCCCAGGCTCTCTTTTCTGAATGGGAAACTGAGTTGGATCAGTATTCTAATGAGCAACTGCGCCAGTCAAGCCGCCAAAAACTCGATGCCACCCGCGCCCGCTATCAGGAGTTTATTCTCGCTATGCGCAGTGCCGAGTCGAAAATCGAACCGGTCCTCTCCGCCTTCCACGACCAGGTTCTCTATCTTAAACACAATTTGAATGCCCAGGCAATTGCTTCCATTCAGTCTGATTTGGACGCGGTTGAGTCTGATATCGCTTCCCTGATCAGCGAACTTGAACAGTCAATCGCCGAAGCCGACCAGTTTATCAAGGACTTTGAAGGTCAAAACTAATCGAAAAATGGTATAATAGGAACGCTTTGTTTTGACAAGGGTTCTTTGTGATTATTCGCGCTGACGTGCGCTTAATTTATTAGTGGAGGATACCAGTATGAAATTTATTAAACGCCTGTTTATAATGTTGATTATTCTGTTGGCCATAATTGTTCTGGCCCGTAATGTGATCGTCAAACATAGTATTCACTTCGGCAGTAAGCAGGCTACCGGCCTCGAAATGAATGTCGACTCCGTTGATATGGGCCTGACGGCTTCCGCCGCGGGTATCAAAGGATTCACGATCGAAAATCCCAAGGGCTTCCCGGACGGTACTATTATTTCCGTTCCGGAAGTGTACATCGATTATGACCATACCCAAATCCTCGGGGATACTATCCATCTCCAGGAAGTTCGCCTCGATATCGATACCGTCAACGTCATTAAAAATTCCAAAGGTCAGATCAATGTCATGGAAGCTATGAACGCTCTGAACGAGCACTTCAAATCAGGCCTGCCGTCCAGCGGTGATGAGCAGCCGGGTGAAAAGAAACCTTCTAAAGCCCTTCAAATTGATCGCCTGAAACTTAAAATCGGTAAAGTGCGCGTGACCGACCAAACCGTCAATCCCCCAACCGTCAAAGACATTACTATTAATCTGGACGAAGAGTTCGACAATGTTACCAGCCCGGTCGCTGTTGGCGTGTTAATTGCCACGAAAACAATGATGGCTGCCGGTATCAACTTGCTCTCAGCCGCCGATATGAATATGCTCAAGCAAATGGGATCCGGTTATTCCGGCAGTGCCCAGAAAATGGCCCAGGATACTCTCGATAAAACAAAAGAAGTAACCGACCAGATGCTCGGTACGAACGCGCTCAATAATTCGCTCAACAAAGCCGGTGATGCATTGAAGGGCATTTTTAAATAATCAGGTCTTACCGCGCTGTTGTGCATGAAAAAATTTGAACAGTTACGTATTGTTGCAAGCAAAATCAGGACTTCAATAGATGAGTTCCTGCATTTTATCACTCTCGGCATCTGGCGCGTCCGCGTTCATGACCACCCGATCCATAAATCTATCCTGATTAATATCCTGCGGGTTATTATCCTCTCCTTCAAAGAGTTCCAACGTGATAAATGCCAGTTGCGCGCTTCGGCCCTGACCTATTATACCCTCCTGTCCATTGTGCCTATTATGGCTATGGCCTTCGGTATCGCCAAAGGTTTCGGATTTCAGGAACGCCTCGAAAACCTTATCTTTGAAAAAGTCGCCGGTTCACCGCATGTCATGACGGTCCTTTCCGAACAGCAGATGGAACAACAGGAAATTACTTTCAAGGCTATTAATTATATTATTGACTTTTCAAAAAAAGCCCTCAATCAAACCAGCGGCGGTTTTATCGCCGGTATCGGCGTGATTGTTCTCTTCTGGGCCGTCATTAAACTACTCGGTAATATCGAACACTCCTTCAATGCTATCTGGGGCGTGAAAAAAGATCGTCACATCGGCAGAAAATTCACTGATTATCTCTCCTTTATGCTGCTCGCACCTATTCTTCTCCTTATGTCCAGCAGTATTACCGTGGCTATTAAAGGCGGCGTTAATGCTATCTTTGCTAAAGTTTCCGTCCTGGCCGGTTTGATGCCCCTGGTAGAATTCACCCTCCGTTTTACTCCCTATCTTCTGATCTGGATCCTGTTCTCTTTCATTTATATGTTCATGCCTAACACCAAGGTTAAATATTCTTCCGGGTTCGTAGCCGGTATCGTCGCCGGTACCATGTTCCAACTCGTTTTATGGGGCTATCTGGCCTTCCAGGTCGGGGTCGCCAAATATAACTCCATTTACGGTTCGTTCGCTGCCCTGCCCCTCTTCCTGATTCTGCTCCAGATCAGCTGGGTCATTGTCCTGTATGGCGCCGAAATTGCCTTCGCCTATCAGAATGTTGAAACCTATGAGTTCGAAGTTGAATGTGAAAATGCCAGCTCCAACTTTAAACACCTCATGTCTCTGCGCATCATGCAGCTCATTGTCCACCGCTTTATCGCTGGCGATTCGCCTTTAACCTATATTGACTTTAAAAAGAAACTTGAAATTCCCGCCCGCCTTCTGCGTCAGGTCTTGTTTGACCTCCAGAACGCTAATATCATCTCCGAAGTCGTCGGTCAGCAATCCGCTCCCTCCGGCTATCTCCCCTCACTCGATGTCCATAAATTGTCTGTTGCTTATGTCATTACCGCTCTCGAAAACAGCGGCAGCAATCAAATCCCCGTCGCTCACACCAAAGATATGGATGTCATTTCAGCCCGCTTATCCGAATTTGCTCAGGCTATCGACGCTTCTCCCGCTAATGTTCTTTTGAAAGATATATGAGATTCCTCCTCTATAACATCCGTTATGCTACCGGTTCCGGCACCCATTTCCATCTACCCTTTCCCTTCAGCGGGTATATACGACATACATCCGGCAATTTTAAAAAAATCGTCGATTTTATCAAGTTCGTTAATCCGGATATTATCGGTCTCGTTGAGGTTGACAGCGGGTCCTTTCGCTCCGGCTGGCACTGCCAGGCTGAAGCGATTGCAGGCGAACTCTCTCATTACCATGTTTTTGAATCTAAATATTCCAGTAATTCTTTCCTGCGTCTGCTGCCCGTAACCAACAAACAGGGTAATGCTTTTCTTACCAGCGAACACATCAAAACCAGAAAGTTTCACTTCTTTGCAAAAGGTATTAAACGCCTCGTTATCGAACTCGAATTAGATCAGTTTACTATCTTCCTGGTTCATCTCTCCGTCAAATTCCGCCACCGCCAATATCAGCTCCGCGATTTGTATGACCTGGTTAAAGATATTAAAAAACCTGTCATTGTCGCCGGCGATTTCAATCCTCTCTGGGGTGATCATGAATTGCATCTGTTCCTGGCTGCTACCGGCCTTAAAAGCGCCAATCCCCATGGCTGGCATACCTTCCCCAGTTCCTCCCCCAGACGTGAACTCGATTTTATCCTCTACAGTAAAGGCATTCATATCCAGAATATCGAAATTCCCCATGTCCTGTATTCCGATCATCTGCCTATGATCTGCGATTTCGAAATCATTTCCGCTTCTTAACCATATTCCATGCTTGATTTTATTTAACTCTTATGCTACAGTCTTGTCCATGAAAAATACTGCTAAAAATTCTTCGATCAGAAATATTGCCATTATCGCGCATGTCGACCATGGCAAAACAACGCTGGTCGACCATATGTTCCGCCAGAGCGGCGTCTTTCGCGCTAATCAAACCCTTACCGATCGCGTTATGGATTCCATGGACCTTGAACGCGAACGCGGTATCACGATCTCCGCCAAAAACTGTTCCGTTTCATGGCATGACGTTACTATCAATATTCTCGATACGCCCGGCCATGCCGATTTCGGCGGCGAAGTCGAACGCGCCCTCATGATGGTCGATGGCGCGATTCTCCTGGTCGATGCATCCGAAGGTCCCCTGCCTCAAACTCGCTTCGTCCTCAAAAAAGCACTTGAAAGCCATCTTAAAATTATTGTCGTTATTAATAAAATCGACCGCGGTGACGCCCGCCCGCAGGAAGTTCTGAATGAAATCTATGACCTCTTCATCGACCTTGACGCCGATGACGACCAGATTGATTTCCCCTTGCTGTATGCCATCGGCAGAGACGGCATCGCTTCCGATTCCCTGGATGTTCCCGGCACCGACCTTACGCCCCTCTTTTCTGCTATTGTCGATGAAATTCCGCCCCCCTCTTATGATCCCTCTAAACCTTTTCAGATGCTTGTCTGCGAACTTGATTATAATGATTATCTAGGCCGGCTCGCTATCGGCCGTATCTTTCACGGCCAGGTTGAGTGTAATGATAAACTTGTCTGTATCGACGAGTTCAGAGGTGTTATCCCTCTGCGCGTCAATCGCCTCCAAATGTATGAAGGCACCGGCTTGAAAGAAGCCCAATCCGCACGTGCAGGTGATATCGTTATCCTTTCCGGTATCGATAATGTTACTATCGGTGATACGATCTGTACCGAAGCCGCTCCTGAAGCTCTGCACCGGATTACGGTTGATGAACCAACCGTATCAGTTCGGATCAGTAATAATACCTCACCCCTTTCCGGTCGCGAGGGTTCCCTGGTTCAATCTGCCCGAATCGGTGAACGCCTTATCCGCGAAACACTTAAGAATGTCGCCATCAGAGTCGAAGACTCTCCTGACGGCGATTGCTTTATCGTTAAAGGCCGCGGCGAATTTCAACTCGCTATCCTGATCGAAACGATGCGGCGCGAAGGTTTTGAACTCAGTATCGGACGACCCCAAGTCGTTACAAAAAGTATTAACGGTAAAACATGCGAGCCCATTGAACATCTCTTTATTGATTGCGATGAACAGTTCCTTGGTATTATTACCGAAAAATTGTCCCGCCGTAAAGGCCGTATGCTTAATCTCGTTAATCATAATACCGGCCGGATCAGGATCGAATTCACTATCCCCACCCGCGGTTTAATCGGCTATCGCAATGAGTTCCTGACCGATACCCGCGGTACCGGTATCATGAATTC
>CAZCLS010000255.1:0-6283 GCA_964499565.1 uncultured bacterium | reverse complement strand
GCGAGCATTTTTCATACGAAGATAGAAACCAATGATAGTGTCTTTTTCTCAAGGGCTGTTTGTCTGTTTTGAAAAGAAGGCGTGGAGATGTTGGCACTGGACGGCTCTTTGTAAAGAGGGGGCGCTCAACCGGATGACCGGAGGGGCGCCTTTTTTTGGTGTGGGATTACCGAGTATTCGCCGGGGACATCCTAACCCTTCAAGATGGTGCTTTTATTCACCCTGCCTGATTACATCAGGCGGGGACATGAGTATATCCAGGGCAGCAGGAGGCATGCGTCTATCACTTTAATCGTCATTGCGGACGCAACGGAAGCCGATAATTCTGCCGCCTTCAAGCGTAATGGAACGCATGCGCCTAGCGCACCGCAAATTGTTGGCGCGGCTGTCCCAACTGCCGCTGCGCAGCAAGCCGTTAATGCCTGAAGCGGGCCCTCGCGGGTTACTTTCAGGAGATGTGCTGTAATAACTGCTGTCATACCTATCCCAACACCATTCATCTAGATTTCCGGCCATGTCATACAATCCATACTTGTTTGGAGCAAATGATCCGACTGGGCTAGTGAAGGGAAACGTTGTGCTGTAGTAATCCGGATGATAACCCATCGTCGGATTTACATCATACGGATAATACGGTGATGTTCCTTCCCAATAACTACAATAATTTGCTCTGCTTTGTGAGATAGTATCTGTATCCGACCATGGAAATCTATGCCCTGCTGCTCCGCCTCTGGCTGCTTTTTCCCATTCTGCTTCTGTCGGTAATCGATACCCGTTTTTACTCCAGTCTATGCTCCATTCGGCTAAATTGATTGTCTGTTGCTTGCCTTCCGTTTCGTTCTTGTACTTGCAGAATGCCAAGGCGCCATACCAGCTTATTTCAACGCATGGATACGTTTCTTTTCCACTGTCAACAGCAAATGTCCCGTTGGCATAGCTGATTTGACAATAATCATTATCCATATCCAGCAACTCCTGCTGATTTCCTTCGTTGTTATAAACTTTTAAGGTTCGTACCGTTATCTTCCCATTGTCATAAGCCCATTGCATTACCTGCCGCACTTTTTCATTTGACACTTCGTACTTGTCCATGTAAAAAGAGCTGATAAAAACAGAATGTACCGGTAATTCCTCTGAACCTCCTTCGTTGAAGGTATCGCCCATATTGAATGAGCCTCCTGGAATATAGACCACATCGTCTGGTACATTTTCATCATATTCTTCAACGGTCATATAGCATGACTGTTCGACAGTTCCAACACGATTCCATGCCTGGATTGAATATTCTCCTTCATAGCCTTTATTGGCTGTATAGATTGTATATTCTGGAGACTGAGCCCCACTTATTTCACTCCCATGAAAAAACCACTGATACTTCGGTGGTGGATCTCCCACTGCATATGCGCTTAAAGTGATAGTAACACTTTCATAAGCTGTCCGATCATTCAATGTGGATATAAATCGTGGTGCCTCTGAATTATCAGGATATGCATCAGACCATACCATCCATTTCTTTTCAAACAGCTGCCAACTAGGTTTATCCCCCCACCAGCCATACCATATCCTGCTTTCTATACCCAATGTTGATGATAAACCAAAATTAAGTATTCTTTCATATTCTAATGGATTGGATTGATACCATTGATCAAATTCAACATAGGGCTTTATATCTGCCCACAGACCTGCTAAGCTGTAAGCCAATACAGTCAATTTAGGTTGTATATAGAATTTTGTATTAGCGATTCCTTCTAATTGCCAAGTAATTGGATCCGCTTCAAAAATCATGCCAGATTCTTCCGCTCCATATGTCCATCGATTTTCACGTAATCGAACGTTAAAAGTCAGTTCCTCGCCTGCACTGACTGTGGTAAATGCAGATCCGCTTACTTCTGCACTGTATTCATATCCAGCATTAAGCTCCATTATAACTTCTACCCAAACAGGTAATTCACCAACCATGCCGCCAAAAATCTTACGCACTGGCTTTATCAATGGATAAGAGCCTGCACCGGACACAGCATTATTGAACAACGCTTCCGGTGTCAGGTTCAGTGATAGTTTTCCCGTTGCAGATGTATCAAGTGCTTTTAACTCTCCGCTTTCAATATCCCAGGCCACATCGATGTCACCCGTAAAGCTCCAATCACCTGTTCTAAGATGTAATGATAATCCGGCATCTTCATAAAACACCGTGCCGGATATATCGTCGCCAAATTCAACATGCAGTAAATTCAGTGATCCTTCGCCCATCATCAATGTCATGGCCGGATCTGCAGAAGTCAAATCAACTGATGAAATGGATCCCTGTTTTAACAAATCGGTTATCGGTATATCTTTTGTCCAGGCTATGATTTCAAGCGCAATGTCGTCATGCATGTGCGTTAATACTCGGCGGTAGAACGGATACGAAGCGTCAAAACTCACCAGCAGAGTTCCTTTGGTAATGTACGGAGGGGTATCAGTATATGAGAATACAACCGTATTCGGGGTTACTGAAATAATATGCAGTTCTTCTGCTGTTGGCGCTGGTTGAACATTAGGTAGGGATCTGAGCATGCCGTTTGGTTCTGGCTGTAATCCCGGCGGCGGGCTTAGTGACAGGAATGCATTGGTCACAACCGGATCTAATGCCAGTTGAAATCTCCAGGTATAATTGCTGAGTGTATGACCGATTGTATCACTGACCGTAATTGTATTTGTTATTGTCGTACCTGCTGCTCCCAATATATTGGTCGGTGTAAAGGTAAGCACATTATTTGTGTAAATCAGCAAACTACTGGCTGTTGTTAAATTGTTCCACTTGCCCACGCTCAGTTTTATCGAATCAGTATCAACACAAGTTTCGTCTACCAGTTTAAACGATACCGTGGCATTCGATACAACCGCTATTGCTCTGTTGGCTGGTCTCAATTCCTGCAATACTGGCGGAGCAGTGTCTTCTTTATCCAAGCGGAAGAATCCTACGTTGTTTGACACTATAAAATCATATGATCCCAATACATTGGAGGTTACTATCCCTGATGGATTGGTTTTAATCCAGGTGCCGGTGGTAAGGTTCGGGGTGGTATACACATTATACGTACTGGCAGGTATTGCTTCCCATCTAAGGGAGACGTGATCAACATCATTGGTGGGTGTTATGGCCATGTCAATTTTATGGGCATATGTGCTGTATACGCAAATTATACACAAGACAACCGTCAGGTTTTTAATCAATGACCGCCTGATATTCATCAGCAGAGCAAGAAACACCAGGAGGATGCCTATACACGGCTCAGGTACTGGACCAATGAACGAAAACGATTCATATCCGACTACATTGAAAGGGCTGTCCGGGGTGTAAGTATACAATGTTTTGTTTGTGGTATATATATCCCCACTTATTTTACCTGCTGGAAATTCAGGTGTATTACCATCATACACTGTGCCTTCAGAATATTCGCTTTTCACAACGAACTCGCACTCATTCGTATACAGAACAAACGGTGTTGTATCGGTGTAGGTACATGCGACTATATTGGATGACATAACCGCGGACCATCCTGGAGGTACAATAACATCGTATGCACCCAGTGTAGGGAATTCAATATGTAATCGGTCAGAAGTACCACCGAACCAGTATGCTTCATCACCTGCCGTTAAACTATAAGTATAATCCCCGTTATTGTTGGTGCTACTTACGCTGAGCATAGAAGCATATATGTGCAGTGTGACAATCAGAAAAAAGAAGATTAGTAAACGACCCAGTTTCATAGTGATTTCCTCAGCTATACCAGTAACGGCAAAAGAACTAATTTTTCATGTGGCGCGAAAATATATTGTAGCATATTTTCCTTTAAATAGGGAACCCCTGCGCTATTTTTTGCTCACAGTAACAACCTTGTAAACAGTACCTTAACCGCCATACCATCAGTAAGCTTATTCATCGCCAGTAAAGCGGGATCCGGCAACAGAATATGAATGGGAGCCTGTATATTATAGGACAGGGGGCTTATCGCTCTATGGGCCTGACAATGAATGGTACTACTGTAACATTTGCGACTACCCGGTTGTACTGGACATGGTAAAGGTTTTTGAGCTGGACATTTATTGTTACCACGTCTGTCCGGAGTGTATGGTATATTTTGAGAGTATTCGCGTTTGATTGAAAAGAGGGGCACTCAACCGGATTACCGGAGGGGCGCCTTTTTTTAGGTGTTAGAGCAAATTCGATATGTGCAACTCCACGGCGCAACTAACGTCAGTGCTGAGGATCGGCGAGCTTGCGAGCTGTATCCTCCAGTATTTGGTTGGCCTGCTACACGTTCTTCTTCGTGGGGATTTCCGACCGTAACCTGGAAAAAACCTCACTTATCTTTGGAATGTTTTCGGAGTGGATCTCGTTGGATTTCGAATCCGTTGGGCAGATTCAATCCCCTGGTAACGAGAATGCCCCGCAAAATATCCGGCCGGTCCGTGATGATCCCGTCAACCCCAAAATCGATCAATTTTTCAATCTGCGCATAGTTGAATTCCATGCCTTCCTGCTCCGGCCAACCCCAGGCGACAACCTTGAGCCCAAGCCGGTGGGCTTCATCCAGATCGCTCTTGGTCAGGTCCGTTGCAAACGGTTCCCAGCAGTGGCCGCCAAGATGCTTGATCATTTTCGGCAGGGAATAAAGATAATCTTTGGGCAGTAGACCAGCGGTCCAGGTTCCTTTTTCCGTGTCATCCATCACTTCCGTGGTATGATCGGAAAGATAAGCGGTCTTGATATTTTTATCCAGCTTGTTTAACTCAATAAGACAGCCCCAGTCAAAAGCCTGGATTTCGGTACGATCGCCGATGTCCTCTTCCGTTATCAATTGATACAAAGCCTGGGCAAAGTCTTTTGGCGAAGCGGTCAGCTCCGGTTTTGTAGGATCGTTTTTGATCTCTACTTGGAAACCGACTTTGTCGCCGGCTGTTTTTTTAACGATTCGAACAATCTCCCTAAGGGTTGGGATAGGCGTAAGGTCAACCGGTCGTTGATGGGGAAAATACGAAGCGTATTGCGTCCCGGGTTTCAGTCTGCCCACATCATATTTCTGGAGCTCGTGCAGCGTTAAACTCTTGATCGGGATCCGGTTCGTGATCCATCGCCCTTTTTGGTCCCGGGTCAAATCAGGATTTAAGGTCAGATCGTGTGTGATAACCAGCACACCGTCTTTGGTCATGCCGATATCCATGTCCACGTAATCCACCCCCAGACGGAGGGCGGCGACATAAGCCGGCAGGGTCTGTTCGGGCATCAAACCTCTACCGGCCCGATGCGCGTAGATTTGTATTCTACCGCTTCCCGGAACGCCGTTGTATCTCACCACGTCGTTTGTCTGAGCGTTTAAAAGGGGTATTATAGAGAAAGCTAAACAAAGCAAACAAACTCGCATGTTCATGGATGCGGTCCTCCGTTATTTCACAGTCACGTTATCCATCATCCTTCCCTGCCAACACCGAGGGTAACCAGCGGCGGCCACTGAACTATGACGAGAATAGTACAACGCTGCTCCCAACCGTCTGGTTGACCCGCTTGTTCGGCATTTATCAGCACACTGATTGTTCTGGTCGTGGTTTAAGCGCAAATCAGCCAACTACCACATTCCCATCACCACTGACATCATTACCCCAACTATATGGTCCTCCTAATGTACCGACATCAATTATTACCGGTTCCGCCTTGCACACAGCAGATGCTATGCATATCATACCAGCAGCGATGCAATACAGCCACATACAATAAATCTGTTTCTTTAACATACCGTCGCAATTTTGGGTTACTGTCACTTCTATCTAATAAAAACACTCAGTTAGTTTTTGATTCAACCAATACATTTTACGAGCATTACTCGGCATTGTCAATTGATTTACTCGTTCTATATACCGGCAGTAATCCTGAATGAGTCTGTCAATATCAAGTATCCTCTCACCAATATATACGTACAACCCCCGATATTTTTGCACACTTTTTTTAATAAGGGGTTCGCTGGACACTTTTTTGAAGCGTACTACCGCCATGATGAATTTCATACAATCATAACGGATCCAGCGTAGCGCCATAATGAAAAGACCCCCGGCAGCAAGGAGAAACCTGCCAGGGGCACATGATTCACCTGTTCGACCAGTGAAGCAAGCAAGGACTTATTAAAGAGGATGCCGCCTGCGGGCCAAAAGCCGATTGGCGCATGCCCAAACCCAGAGCGCTACAGAAAACAGCGTACAGGGCCATTACAAAGGCCGCAGGGATGCTCTCCGGGTACCGGTCAGT
>CAZCLS010000254.1:0-6296 GCA_964499565.1 uncultured bacterium | reverse complement strand
TGTACACCGGTGTCGTGCCATCTATGGCATACAATGTTCCCGCGATCGAGGCCGCGCTGAGGTTGAGATCAATCGTGAAATCAGGCAGAGCAGGTGTGACCGTAAATGTGTGCCAGTCGCACAATGGACCGTCCGGCTCGCTGGCGGCAATCCAATAGGTTCCTGTCGGCAGATTGCGGATGCCATACGAGCCATCTGCTCCGGTGGAAAGGTCACGGAACTGCCCGCCGGGAGCTCTGAGTGTGACCATTGCCTGAGCCGCCGGAACCCCGTCCCGGGTCACGACGCCAACAACACTTCCAGCCGGTTCCATCAGAAGTGTTACCGGCGGTGTAGCCATGCCGGTGTTCGTTACCGTCGCGTCCTCCAGCATATACCCGTTAGTAACAGCGGTAATAACATATATCCCCGCAGCCAGGCCGTCAAGAACAAACGTGCCATCCGCACCACTGTACACCGGAGAGCCAATCGGCGGATAGGCGTCGGAACCGACGAACACTCCGGCCAACGGGTTCAGACTGCCGGCCTCCAGAACGCTTCCCGTTATCCGGCCTGCCACGCTGAGCCACAAAGATGTCGACTGTGCTTCCAGATCGAACGGTATGTTCGCTTCAACGGGCAATGATGCTCCGTACGTATCGGCTGCCGCATACAGAATGTAGCGGCCGGGCTGTAATCCTGTAAAAACAAATGCCCCCGAACTGTCGGCTTCGGTTTCCGCGCCGCGCCACGCGCCGGGAGCATCGGGAGGATCCGCAGCATTGATATAAACCTTAGCATGCCCAACCGGAACTGAGCCGGGAGAATAGACGACCCCATTGACCATACCGCCGACAGTAAATCCGAACGACCGCTGCAGAATCTGGCCGGCGCTCAGGGTTATCGTCACCGGATCAAGCGGTTTCCATCCATCCGCCGCGGCGGAAAGCGTATAGTTACCGGGCGGAAGATCAGGTATGCGGTAATAACCTTCGCTATCTGTCGTAGCGGGGAACACAGCCAGCGTATCAAACGCTTCGGCTATCACTCGCGCGCCGGAAACACCGGGCCCGTCACTGCCTTCGCGGACATAGCCGTGCACGATGGCCGTCTTCGTTGTGACAATGATAACCAGGTCTCGTATTGGCGCGCCCACCGGATCCGAAAGCGTAATGGTACTGAACGGATCGGGCAGATAGCCTTCGACAGACAGCGTGTATGTTCCGGGTGTGACATCCCGGATACCGAACGTGCCGTCATACCATGTAGCTGTTTGAAATACTTCGTTGGATGCGCCCGTGACGCCGCCCTCAGCAGTAATGCGCACGAGGACTTCGGGTAACGGTTGATTGCTTGACGTAAGATATACTATGCCGCCAACCGAGGCCTGCTGCACGGCTTCATAGCCTTCGCGAACCAGGAACGAAAGGATGTCGCGCTCATTCATCAGAGTCAGACCAAACAGTCTGGCCCGATCGACCGCGCGACCCAGAGCGGCCACGTACCCGCCGCGCAACGGTCCGGCTTCCGCCTTGAAGCGGTTCCAGGCATTCGACCATAACGGATGCGGCGTAGGTCCCGCGACCACCTCTCCTAATGCCGTATAGTTCATTATAGTCGTGTCGTTAGTATCAAGTATGTATACCTGGAAATCGGCCCGGGATACCCCGGTCGCCGTCGCGCGGAACGGAATTGTGTAACGCGAGCCGGGACCTAGAATCGACGGCAGAGGACTGTCCTGAGCCACTCCCAGCCAGCTGACTCCGGATAACGTGCCGGAGGTGGCGTTCTGATCCCAAACTTTAATCCCTGACGATGATCCCTGGACGGTCAGCAGCGGTGCCGGGAGATCCGCGTCGCCACTGTTGCGGTATTCGAGATAGCCAGTAAACGGCCGGCCGTCTCTGACGGTTTCAGGTACAAGCACACTGGTTTCAAGCCGGCCGCCCGTGCCGGTGATTATGGTTAACGCGGCTGGCAGCTGCGCGGTTTGCCCCGCAAGACCTGCTATGACCGAATATACTCCCGGTGTTGCACCGGCCAGATTGAATACTGCCTGCGCTAAGGTAGCATCTGCTATCGCCACGGTGTGCGCCACGATGTCAACTCCCGCCGCGGGCCGCAGCGTCACACTCATGCCGCTGCCGAACGCGGATCCTCTCAGCGGAATTGATACAGCACCGCTGTTGCCTGCCGTATCTATGCCAATAGACTCAAGTGCGAATACCGAGGGCTCCGCTTTAAGCCTATACCCGAGAGCTCCATCAAGTTTTTCCGGCATCAGACGCAGATAGGCTGTTCGCTGCTGGCCACGCGCGCTTACGGTCAGGCGGGCATCCGGACTGTTGAGCGCCGCGCTGCGGATATCGTAATTGGTAACCGTAGGCATCGCGTCATATCCGGCTGACAGCTGACAGCGTCCGCTGGCGGCTGAAGAATCAAGACTGACCAGCACACTCTGCGTAGAAGCCAGTTCTATTTTATACCACGCTGCCGCGCCAATGGCGGCAAAGCTATTGGTAACCGTGACTCCTTCCTGGAATTCCGGCACATGCAGTTGCGAAGACATAATGGCTGTGCCCGAATTGTTGTAACTATTGCGCCCTTCGAATATTTCGCCCCGGGCATTAACCTTGATCCGCCATGCCCACGTGCCTTCCGTACCGCCCGGCACACGCACGACAGCAGACCTTGTCAGCGGCTGGCCGGGCGCGCTTTTTCCGGTTGACAGGACCTGTGCCGCTAAAACCGGCACATCCCATTTCCCGGCCGTAACCGGCGCAAGGTATACCGCGTCGTGCCAGCTTCCTGATACGGCGCTACTGCCGATATTGGCCACCTGCCAGCTGACTGCCGCTTCCATACCCGCGGTGACAACCGTGTCGCCTTGAATATTAATGGCAACTAAATCAATTGGTGACTCGGCATCTTCCACGAACTCGAACGCCCCGATATCGGCGTAAATGTTACTGGCGTTCGGAATGCCGGTCGGTGTTATGCGCGGATTATTTACGCGCGGATTGCCTTTGCTGTCCCGCGGCGGCGCGATCAGAGTATCAGCCGCATCAATGCAGGGAGACTGGTACCCGAGCTCATAGCTGCCCGCGCCGGTGCCGCGGAAGACCGGATTAGTAATGCTGTTGCCGCGCAGTCCGGATTGATCGGCTGTTCCGCTGTAATTACCGGCACTGGCCTGTGGGTTCCAGAAAGCACAGTAACTCAGGATAACATCGTCAGCGCCATAATCATGTAAAAGCCCGGCAGTGTAACTGCCATATATTATTGAATTATTGGCTCTCAGAATGCCGCCGTGGAGCAGCAAACCGACCCGGTTGTCATCTAAGGTGCAGTTCACGACCGTGACCAGCGAACCGGGATGCGCGCAAATTGCCCGGTCGATCCCCGTAAAAATGCTGTTTACAATTGTAACGGGTCCTCCCCAGGAAAGGATGCCGTCGTAATAAGAATCACGCACGACCGTATTGGAAACGACCAGGTTCGCAGCGCCGTAGGTTTTTATGGTTGCCTTGCCCGGGCCGCCGGGAGGTCCCCAGCCGCCTAACGCGGGGCCGCCGCCATAGCGCAGTTCGCACTGGTTGAAAATGCCCTGGCCGCCGTTCAACAGTATCCAGTGCCAGTCCCCGGCAGCCGGGGTTGTTAGACTGCCATCACCATTCGAATCTCCGCCGGCCGTGTCATCGCGATACGATGTCAGAATAACCGGCTGCGCCACCGTGCCGTTTACGATAATACGGCCGCCGTTATTTACGATTATTTGCGTGTCTTCTTCAAATTTTACAATTGCTCCGGCAGCTATCGTGAGTGTCACACCGTCGGGCACCGTCACATTACCGATAATCGAATGCAGTACTTTCGCCGGCCAGACCTGGCTCTGAGTCAATTCTCCTGAATGACCGGTCTTCATATAGCGGTAGTATACATATTCGTTTTCTGTCAGCGTGGCAGTTATGTTCAGGAGGATGCCCGACCAGTCGCCCGGTTCCGGCTCGCTGGCATCCCCGTCTAAATTGCTGTCGCCGCCGACACTGTCATCCAAAATTGATGTCAGGTACACCGGTGCTGCCGCACTGCCGCTTAATACCAGCCCACTGCCGTCACCGACCGATATGCTGGCATTGCGCAGGAATTTAACAACGGCTCCCGTGACAACCGACAGCTGCGCACCGTCGATCACTAATTCACCGTCTACGGCGTGGACCGTGCCGGCGCGCCAGACTTCATCAGTGCTGATTGTTCCGCTGTGCCAGATAAGCGTATTGTTAATCGTTATGGGTTCGCGTTGTTCCGCTAATATCTCGCCGGTTTTCGCGCTGCGGAAAACCAACCGGATTTCATACACGCCGTCCGGCCACGAAAAGGTGTCCCAGTTGAACGTCGACCCATTTATGTTTGCCGCCAGAAGATATTCTTTCCCGTTCCGGATTATGTAAATGTCCAGAAGCACATCACCAGGATTGATTCCCAGTGATTGCCAGCTGATAGATTGTATTCCATGCGCAACTCCGGAAAACTTTTTGTCAAACGTAAACCAGGGAGCTGTTGCGTAATAAATACTGCCCGACAGGCCTGCCGCTGAACCTCCCGCCCCGGTAACACTCACGCCACCGGTAAAAACATTGTTGTCCCAGGCATAGACAGCTACGCGCCCGCCACCGCCGCCGCCACCCCAGTACCCGTCTCCCCCGTCGGCGCTGATGGTACCAGCGCCTGAAAAGGTTCCGGCGTTGATCACTACACTGCCGCCCGCACCGCCGCCATAATTAGGATAGCCTACCGCCGGACCGTTAACGCTGATACTTCCGTCAAGCTGAAAAGCAGACGCGGTAATATGTATCACGCCGCCGCCCGGACCCTGGTACCCGCCGCCGCCGGGATATACCGGATACCGGTAATCACCATATGTCCTGCTCGAGTCGCCTGCCCCGCGCCCGCCATGACTGCCCCCGGCATAAGCCCCGGGACCTCCCGCTGTCGTGTTGCCCACTGTCCGCCCTGCTAAATACCCGCGCCCGGTCGCATCGAGCGAGCAGCCCGCCGCTACGCTCAGCGTCCCAGCAATTGAAAGATCAAGAGAAAATTCTTGCGCGTCCGTGCAGGCCGCATGCCGCACGGCCGCCCCCGACCGCAGTGTCATGGTTGTAACGGATAGTGGTAATTGATGGTGCGGTTGCACCACCACGCCGCTGCCGGCTATGTCCAGCGTATGGGCTGAAAATTCAGTATCATTTGCCAGCCCCAGCGGGGTGTATACGCCAACCGGGGTTCCATGACTGTCTATCAGCAGCAGAGGAGACCCGCCCTGCTGCTCCAGATAAATGGTCCCTGCCGAACTATATCCGCCGCTGCCGCCCGCCGCGTGTGCGGTTATATTGCTTGCCAGATCGAAGCCCGACGCGTCAGTATAATATATCGCTATGCGCCCGCCGCTGCCGCCGCCGCCCCAGTACCCATCTCCTCCATTGGCACTGATTGTTCCCGCTCCCATGAGCGTTTGCACATTCATATGGATGCTGCCTCCCGCGCCGCCGCCGTAATTGGGATACCCTACAGCCGGCGCACTGACGGTGATGCGTCCGTCAAGATCCAGCGTTTCCGCCGTCAGCGTAACGACACCGCCGCCGCGTCCCTGTCCGCCGCCTGCACCCGGATTCTCCGGCAGGGTATAGTCGTCATACACATCGTTGCGCCCGGCGCCGGCACCATATCCTCCGTGACTCCCACCGCAGTATGCTGCTGCTCCGTCATTCGTAGTGTTGCCCTTCGTGTACCGGGGCAGATACCCGCGGTCGCTTGCGTCAATTGCACTGTCGGCAGCTATGCTCAATGTCTCTGCAACTGAAAGATCGAGGGAATATTCTTCCGTTTCCGTGCAGGCCGCGTGCCGCATGACTGCTCCGGAACGCAGCGTCATGGATGTGACCGAAACCGGCAATTGATGATGCGGTTGGATTACTACTCCGTTACCCGCAATTTCCATAGTATGCACCGAAAATCCCGTATCGGCCGCTAATCCCAGCGGCGTGTATACTCCGGCGCTGGTTCCATGACTGTCTATCAGCAGCCGCGGAGACTCCCCCTGCTGCTCCAGGTAGATTGTTCCTATCGAACCATAACCGCCGCTGCCGCCCGCCGCGTGCGCGGTTATATTGCTCGCCAGATCGAAATCCGACGCGACGGTATAATAGAGCGCTATGCGCCCGCCGCCGCCGCCACCGCCCCAATACCCATCTCCACCATTGGCGCTGATGGTTCCCGTTCCTCTGAGCGTTTGGACATCCATCTGAATGCTGCCGCCC
>CAZCLS010000253.1:0-6304 GCA_964499565.1 uncultured bacterium | reverse complement strand
TAATTGGACCGAGGCATCCTTCTATGTTCGCGGCGGGCAGACCAACACGCTGGACGTTATAGCCGACCCGGCCGAACTTTCCCGGATATCCCACGGCAGCATGATTGAAGTTTTTTCCGGGTATATTATCGAAGGGTACGAATTTAAAGTCCTGTCCGAAGGTAAGGAACTGTATATAACAAAAGGCGAGTTCGATCCCGACCGCACCGTCAAAGAATTAACACGCTCGTCGACTGGGCTGTTTTAAAAAGGCCGATCTTTATATCTCCAATTTTCGCTTCCACTCGCCCGTTCCATATGGGCGGACACAGGGGCCCGCCCCTACACATCACTCCATCACTCCACCACTCCACTACTCCACCTCTCCAATTCCTGAACCCTGAACCCCGAACCCTGATCACCCTTCAATCCCATCCCTCCAATCGTGTATTGACGATTTTTTAGCATTCTGATACAATCTTGCTTTACTAGTGACTTCGATATGCAGCAGGGTTAATTTTTATTATGTTCCAATCATGTTAAAGCTTAACACACAGGCCTTCGCTTCCCCGGTCTCCTGTGCCGACTATTCGGCTATGATATCCAGTCTGGCCGGGAAAGTAGTTGCCCGCAGGATGACCGTTCCGACGGTACTGTTCCTGGAATCCACGAAACCGGTTAATCGCCTGCTTAGCCAGATGCTGATAGTGCTGTCTCCCCTGATCGGCCTGTTTGTCTCGTATGGCGCTATAGATGCCTTTTGCGATATGCTCCAGGACCGCGCCAATATCAATACATTGATAGCTGCTATCGAACAAGCCGAAGAAAAATGGCAAAACCAGCCCAATATACATACCCTGAACCCTGAACCCTGACTACTCGTATGGCGCTCCCTGAAGTAATCCTGGCTACTGATTGCGGTTCTACGACAACCAAAGCGATTTTGATCGAAAAACGTGACGGCCATTACCGTTTGGCTGCCCGCGGCGAAGCGCCGACCACCGTTGAAGCGCCGGCCGAAGATGTTACCCGGGGGGTTATTAATTCCATTGCGGAAATCGAGGATATTACCGGACGCACATTTATCCGGAATGATGCCCTGATTGTGCCGCGCAAGGGAACTGAAGGCGCTGACGCCTATATCTCCACCTCCAGCGCCGGAGGCGGCCTGCAGATGATGGTGGCGGGCGTGGTTAAGGAAATGACGACTGAAAGCGCCGCGCGTGCCGCCCTGGGCGCCGGCGCGATCGTTATGGACGCCATGGCTACCAACGACCGGCGGCGCTCGTTTGAACGTATCGAACGCATCCGCAACCTGCGGCCGGATATGATCCTGCTCTCCGGCGGTACCGACGGCGGCACGGTGCGGCATGTCGTGTCTCTGGCGGAGACTATTGCCGCGGCCGACCCTAAACCACGTTTCGGCATGGGCTATGAACTGCCGGTGATCTTTGCCGGCAACATTAATGCACGCGCTGCCGTCGAGGAAACACTCGGAGCGAAAACGTCTCTGCAAATAGTGGCCAATTTGCGTCCCACGCTTGAATCAGAAAATCTGAAGCCGGCCCGCGACGCGATTCATGACCTGTTTCTCGAACATGTCATGCAGCATGCCCCGGGATATAAAAAATTAATGACTTGGACCTCCGCCCCGATTATGCCTACCCCCGGTGCTGTGGGCGATATTATGCAGCTGATCGCCCGCAGAAATAATATCCAGGTGGTCGGCACCGATATCGGCGGGGCCACTACTGATGATTTCAGCGTGTTCCGGACCGACCGCGACGACCCCGACAGCCCCTTAGTATTCAACCGGACCGTCAGTGCCAACCTGGGTATGAGTTACAGCATTTCCAATGTCGTTGCCTCAACCGGCATAGACAATATCATGCGCTGGGTTCCTTTTGCCATGGATGAACGCGAATTGCGCAACCGGATTCGCAACAAGATGATCCGCCCCACGACTATTCCGCAAAGCATAGAAGGCCTGATAGTCGAGCAGGCAATCTGCCGTGAAGCGCTGCGTCTGGCTTTTATTCAACATAAACAGATGGCTGTCGGCCTTAAAGGCGTCCAGCGCCAGGCCTCGTTCGCCGACGCGTTTACCCCCGGCGCAGAAATAGAAACATTAGTCGATATGATGGGCCTGGACCTGATTGTCGGCAGCGGCGGCGTCCTGTCCCATGCCCCGCGCCGCACCCAGAGCGCTTTGATGATGATCGACGGTTTCGCCCCGGAAGGTTTTACCGAACTGGCAGTCGACTCGATTTTCATGATGCCCCACCTGGGCGTCCTGGCCCAGATTCACGAAGACGCCGCTATCGAAGTGTTTGAAAAGGATTGCCTGATCCATCTTGGCACCGTTGTCGCTCCGACTGGCAGCGCGCCCTGGGGCAAACCATGCATGCAGGTTGAAATCAGCGGCCGCCCGACGCTTGAACTGTCGGCCGGGGAGATGAAATTGCTGCCGCACTCCCGCGATGAAGAGTTGCAGATTACCGTGCGCCCGTCACGGCGTTTTGACGCGGGCGCCGGTCTCGGCAAACAGGTAACCCGCACGGTGCGGGGTGGTGTGGTCGGTCTTATTCTGGACGCCCGCTGCCGGCCGATCCAGCTGCCGGCCGATTCCGCTCAACGAATTGCCGCGTTGAAAGACTGGAACACTGCTTTGAATATGTACCCGGAACATTAAGATTTTTAATTAATACTCGATAAACACTATGGCCTACGCGTATTCACCCGGTTTAAAAATTCTGGAATCTACCTCCCTGCGCCGCGAGCGCCGGCTGCCGATCGCTGGAGAAGTTCTTGTCTCGCAAGGCGACCAGGTGCAGGCCGAACAGGTAGTGATGAAAACCGAACTACCCGGCAAGGCTGACATGGTCAATATTGTCAGCATTCTCGGCTGCCAGCCTAACGAAATCATGAAATATATGAAACGGGCTGAAACCAATGCTATTCGCGAGCATGACCTGCTGGCGGAAAGCTCGAGCTTTTTCGGTCTGTTCAAAACCAGGGTCTATTCCCCCCTGACCGGAAGCGTGGAAACAATTTCTCCCCTGACTGGCCAGGTAACCTTGCGCGGTATGCCCGTGCCGGTCGAAGTCAAGGCCTATATCGATGGTACGGTCGCATCGGTTGTCAGCGCCGAAAGTGTGATAATTGAAACGACCGGGACATTCGCGCAGGGAATTTTCGGTATCGGCGGCGAAGCATACGGCCCGATTACCTGTGCCGTGAACCGGTCTGACCAGGAATTACGCGCGGATTCTTTCTCTGCCGATCACGCTGGAAAAGTTGTCCTGGGCGGTAGTGTCATTTCGTACGACGGTTTGCAGAGTGCTATTCAGAACGGCGTCCGCGCCGTGATCGTCGGCGGTTTTGACGATGCCGATTTGAAACGCTTTCTCGGGTTTGATTTAGGGGTGGCTATCACCGGTCATGAAAATCTGGGAATTACCCTTATTATTACGGAAGGCTTCGGCACTATTCCGATGGCAGACAAAACGTTTGAGTTATTGAAATCATGCGAAGGCAGGCATGCTTCCGTCAATGGCGCCACCCAGATCCGGGCCGGCGTGATGCGGCCGGAAATCATTATTTCCCACTCCTCGTCCCGCCCCGCTCTTGATGAAAAAGAAGCCCGCCTTATCCTGGAACTCGGCACCCGCGTGCGTGTGATCCGCGAACCGCATTTCGGGCGCTTCGGCACCGTATCGGCCCTGCCGGCCGAATTGACTGAACTGGCAACCGAGTCCCACGCCCGGGTTCTCAAACTGGCCTTTGATGACGGACAAGAGGAAATCATTCCCCGGGCTAACGTGGAAGTTATTGCCACCGATTAACCATCAGCCATCAACCATTAACCATCAACTAATACCGGGTACGCGATGAACAGAATCAATGCTCTCTTCGATCTTACTACCTGGCCTGAATGGCTCAGGAAGGTCAACGACTTCGGTTTTGATTTTAACAAACTGAATGTCCTGATCGGCCTGGTGATCTTCGGTTCGCTGATCCTGTATTTTATTTATCATGCCCGGCGCGGTAAAGAATTGTTCGTGCGCCGCATTCCCGGCCTGGAACGCGTTGAAGAAGCCCTGGGCCGCGCGACGGAATTAGGTAAATCAATCCTGTATATCTCCGGTATCGGCGGCGAGGCGGATGTGCAGACGATCGCTGCCATGAATATCCTCGGCAATATCGCCGAACAGGTCGCGCATTACGATACCGACCTGCTAGTACCCTGCATCAATCCGATCGTTATGACGATCGAGCAGGAGCTGGTGAAGCAGGGCTACATCCGGGCCGGCCGACCGGAAAATTACCGCGAAAGCAGTGTCTACTTCCTGTCCGACCAGCAGTTCGCGTACGCCGCGGCGGTCAGCGGTATTATGGTCAGAGAAAAACCGGCCGCGAATTTCCTGATGGGTTCTTTCGCGGCCGAGTCACTCATCTTGGCCGAATCGGGCGCCAGCACCGGCGCGATCCAGATCGCCGGTACCGCCTCGCCCAGCCAGATTCCATTTTTTATCGTGGCCTGCGATTATACCCTGATCGGCGAAGAACTGTTCGCGGCCGGCGCGTATATGTCGCGCGAACCTTTGCTGCTGGGCAGTCTGAAAGGACAGGATATCGCCAAATTCCTGATCATGATTCTGATTGCCATCGGCATACTGCTCATCTCGATCGAAGCGTTTTTTCCAAAAACCTTCGATCTGGGAACGTTATTCATACGATTTTTTGACTTGGAAACATTCAAATCATAACAGCGGAAAGGAACCGAACGCATGCGCTCCAAATTACCACCGATTATCTGCCTGGTGTGTGGATTTATTCTCCTGATCCAGTTTTTCATCCCCTGGCGGGTCATTCAGCGCGATATGATGGAATGGGTCAGCAATTCCACCCAGGTTGTCGGGGTCTTCGGCCTCGCTATCGGCCTGGCCAGCCTCGTGCATATGCACGGCAACCGCATCAAACGCCAAGCGCCCGGCTGGGGCTTCAGTATCATTACCCTGACCTGCGCCGTCATAGTCGCTCTCATCGGTCTTGTGCCTAAAGGCTGCAGCGTTCCCCTTGAAAGCGGCAGCCCGCGCGTGATCGCCGTCGAGGCCGGTACCAATCAGGCCCTGCAAACTACGCATGTCCTTTTCGGCTACCAGGCCGAAACTGCTTATACCAACGTTATGCTGGAAGGCGTTCCGACTACTCTTGGTATCCAGCATCAGCCCATGTTCGACTGGTTTTTTAACTTTATTTTCCAGCCGCTGACTGCCACGACATTTTCGCTGCTGGCCTTTTATATGATTACCGCTACGTACCGCGCGGTAAGAATTAAATCGTGGGAAGCCGGCATCCTGCTGTTCGCCGCTATTATTGTTCTGCTCGGTCAGGTTCCGATTGAAGAAATTCCTCTTGTCGGTCCCCTGCTGACTACCTATACACGCGGCATATTGTTTATCTCCCTCGAATGCGTGCTGGTCTACCTGGCCTTAAAGGCATACTATTCGTTCCGTTATGTGTCCCTGGGCATTTTTGCCGTGCTGTTTATCCTGACTGCAATAGGATGGTATCTGACCCCGGCTTCCGTTTCGTTTGAAGAAGTTAAAGCGTTGATCCTGCAGTTTCCCAATACCGCCGCTAAACGCGGTATTATCATCGGTATCGCCCTGGGCGGTTTGGCTACCGGCATAAAAATTATTTTCGGTGTCGAAAAACCATATATGGGCGGCAGAGGATGAAGAGAATATTTATTGGCGCAATGGAGTACTGGAGCAATGAAGACTATGTAGCCGGTCTCGGTGAGGCCGGGTGTGTAGGCTTTATGATTGGAGTGATGGAGTGATGGAGTAATGTTCAATTCCCGAACTCTGAACTCTGAACTCTGAACCCTGAACCCTGAACCTGAGTATAGGAAAAAGAATGGATACGGAACAGACTGAATATATTCCGCCGAAAAAGAATTTCTGGGAACGGCATTATCGCCAGATAATCTATCTTCTGGCCTTTGCCTGCGTGTTTCTCGGCATGCTCCAGGACAAACCCCTGAAACTCAATATTTCTAACGCGACCCGGGGCTTGTTTGATACTGTTCAACGTATTCCGGAAATGCGCCGTGAAAAAACCCTTGAAACCGAACAATCTATTGCTGAAAAAAAACAAAAACTGACCGATCTGTCCAACAATACCGGACGTAAACGGCTGGAAAGCGAAATCATTGAACTGGAAGAACAGCTCACCCGCTTGAAGGTCGATACTAACGGAGTACTGCTGCTGTGCTTCGACTTCGATCCCGGCACGGCTCCCGAACTGCAGCCGATGG
>CAZCLS010000252.1:4512-6306 GCA_964499565.1 uncultured bacterium | reverse complement strand
TGCTCGGTATGGTTGGGCCGTGGTATGACGCGCTTAACAAATCCAGCCTGACTCCGCCCGGTTGGGTTTTTGGTCCGGCCTGGTCGGTTCTGTATACGCTGATCGGTATTTCTTTGTTTATGTATCTGCGGACCGGATCGAAGTTCATGCCAGTTGTCACACTGACGGTGTTTGGCGTGCACCTGCTGCTTAATTTTCTGTGGTCGGTACTCTTCTTTCGCTGGCACAGTCCCGGATTCGCTCTTGCGGATATCTTAGTATTATGCCTCTCATTAGTATTTATTATGTATGCCTTCTATCGAACCGGCACAACTGCCTGGTATCTTTTGGTTCCCTACCTGCTGTGGCTGCTGTTTGCCACGTATTTAAACCTGATAATTGTTGTGCTCAACTAAATACTCATGGAGAATCCCCTGGTTGTAGATGTTCTGTGTGTCGGTAACGCGTCGTATGACATGGTCTTCCGGGTAGACCGCCAGCCCGGTGAAGATGAAAAAATGGTTGCTGATAATTTCACTTGCTGCGGTGGTGGACCGGCGGGTAATGCTGCGGTTGCTGTCGCCCGGTTGGGCTTTAAGGCAGCATTTGCCGGGTACCTGGGATCAGACGTGTTCGGCGATCTGTATCTTCAGGAACTTGTAATGGAAGGAGTCGATACTTCCCTGGTTGTCCGCGGCAGCGACCCGACACCTGTGTCGAGTGTGCTGGTTAAACCGGACGGAATGCGTTCACTTGTGAATTACCGGGGCAGTACGCCTCATCTGCCGGAAGACCGTCTGGATTTTTCGCGAATTGAACCGAACGTGATTCTGTTTGACGGACATGAACCGAATATTTCACCTCCTCTGGTTCGAAGCGCAAAGGAAAAGGGTATTCCTACTATTCTCGATGCCGGATCAGTGCATGCCGGTACGCAGGCATTAGCACCCATAGTAGACTATCTTGTCTGTTCAGAAAAATTTGCACGAGAGTATACCGGGGAAACTGACGAAACTAATGCCCTGGCTGTATTGAGAACAAAAGTTCCCACCGTCGTTATTACATTGGGGTCACACGGCCTGATCTGGGCCACGAATGATGAGACTGGACGATTGCCGGCGTATGCAGTTGACGTGGTTGATTCGACCGGAGCGGGAGATGTTTTTCATGGCGCGTTCGCAGCGTGTGTGGCGCAAGGAAAAGGATGGCGGGAGACTCTTGAATATGCCGGCGCGGCGGCGGCGTTGTGTTGTACAAAGGCAGGAGCAAGGCCGGGTATACCGACCAGAGCGGAGGTGGAACGGTTTTTATTTTCACGATAGATCGTGTACTCCAAACGGTGTGAGCTGATGTTAGAGTCCAGCCTTCAGGCTGGTTTGTTGTTTGTGAAAAGATTAATTATTTTTCGTGGAGCCAGGTGTCGATGTGTGTGGCAGCCAGGCGGCCGTGGTCGATGGCGCGGACTACTAATGTTGCTCCGGTCATAGAATCGCCCGCGGCGAATATGCCCGGTACGGACGTCATGTAACGATTGTCAACGACAATATTGCCGCGTTGATCAATTGAGAGATTGTTATCCGAGACTAAAGGACCGTGTTCGACATGCACGAATCCCGTCGCCAGCAATACTAAATCAGCTTTCAACTCAAAATCGGAATCCTTATTTTCCTTGAAAGATATTCTGCCGTTTGTATCCGGTTCCGACCAGATAATATCGCGGCAGCGCAGACTGCTAACCTGACCGTTGGAACCGCTGAATTCGACAGTATTTACACTCCAGCGCCGGTCGCATCCTTCTTCCTGGGAAGACGATGT
>CAZCLS010000252.1:0-4412 GCA_964499565.1 uncultured bacterium | reverse complement strand
GGGCAGACACGTCCGGTTACTTCCGGAAAATTATTTGTTTTGTGGAGAAGATCGAGAGCGCGCTGCCAATGGTCGCGATAGATCATTTCATTAAAGTCGGGGATCAGGTTTTTAACCGGGCAGCCATAAGCATGACAGAAAGGAATGCCGCAATCCATACAGCGGGCAGCCTGGGTCTGCAATTCATCCGCGGAGAGATAAAATTCAAATTCACGATAATCGGACAACCGCTCCTCAACCGGTCGTTTGCCGGGGTCCTGGCGTTGAAAATCAATAAAACCGGTAGGCTTAGCCATTGAACACCTCCTCGGAAGCGGAAAGCGTACTGGTTTCTGTACCTTCCTGGAGGCTCAGGCGCTCCAGAACCTTGCGATATTCAATCGGCATAACTTTAACGAACAGGGGATAGGATGCTTCCCAGTTATCGAGGATGGCTGCAGCGCGTTCGCTGCCGGTATACGCGAGATGATTTTCCAGCATCGTGTGCAACAGTTTTTTATCTTCCAGAAGCCAGACGGTTTCCAGGTCGACCATATCGAGGTTACAGCGTGTGCCGAACAGTTCGGTTTCATCAAAAACATACGCAATACCGCCGCTCATGCCGGCGGCGAAATTGACGCCGGTATTACCTAAAACAACCACAACACCGCCGGTCATGTATTCACAGCCGTGAGCGCCGACTCCTTCGACTACGGCTTTTACGCCGCTGTTGCGGATAGCAAAACGCTGACCGGCGAGACCGTTGACATACATTTCGCCACCCGTGGCGCCATAGAGGCAGACATTACCGGCAATAATATTTTCGTGAGCTTTAAAGCGCGCGCCTTTGGGTGGCACAAGAATTATTTTACCGCCGGACAATCCTTTGCCGGTATAGTCGTTAGCATCCCCTTCCAGGCGCAGCGTAATGCCGGGGGCCAGGAACGCGCCGAAGCTCTGACCGGCAGAGCCGCGGAAGGTAATCGAGATCGAATCAGCAGGCAGGCCTTTCTCACCGTAGCGCCTGGTAACTTCTCCGCTGAGCATAGCACCGACGGTACGATTGATATTACGGACAGGCAATTCCAGTGAAACAAGTTCAGCTTTTTCCAGGGCAGGCTGCGCCTGGCGGATAAGATCGACATCAAGAGCCAGGTTGATTTCATGCTCCTGCTCTTTCAAACAGCGGCGCGGGGCATCGGGGTTGGCCGGCGGCGTTAGAAGAGGTGAAAGGTCAAGGCCATGGGCTTTCCAATGATCAATGGCGGGCTGAAACTCAAGCAGTTCAACGCGACCGACCATTTCATCCAAAGTGCGGAAACCTAGTTGAACCATATATTCGCGAAGTTCCATAGCGATAAAGCGCAGAAAATTCACGACATAATCAGCTTTGCCAAGGAATTGTTTGCGCAGTTCCGGATCCTGAGTCGCGACGCCGACCGGGCAGGTATTGAGATGACATTTTCGCATCATGACACAGCCGAGAGTAACGAGAACGGTTGTACCGAACCCGAATTCCTCGGCGCCCATCAGCGCGGCAATCGCAAGGTCGCGCCCGGTTTTGAGCTGGCCATCGGTCTGAACGCGGATTTTGTCGCGCAGATGGTTGGCGATCAGGGCTTGCTGCGTTTCGGCCAGACCGAGTTCCCATGGCAGACCGCAATGCTTGATGGATGTCAGCGGTGAAGCGCCGGTACCGCCGTCATAACCGGAGATCAGAACCATATCAGCCTTGGCTTTGGCAACACCGGTAGCGATCGTGCCGACGCCGACTTCAGAGACAAGTTTGACTGAAATGCGGGCCTGTGGGTTCGCACATTTCAAATCGTAAATCAATTGGGCCAGGTCTTCAATCGAATAAATATCGTGATGCGGCGGCGGAGAAATTAATGTTACGCCGGGGGTCGTGTGACGAACGTGGGCGATTTCGACACTGACCTTATGACCGGGCAGCTGCCCGCCTTCGCCCGGTTTGGCTCCCTGGGCGATTTTAATCTGGAGTTCTTCGGCATGAACCAGGTAGTCTGAGGTAACGCCGAAGCGGCCGGAAGCGATTTGTTTAATACGGGAATTTTTGCTGTCGCCGTTGGGCAGGGGGGTGTAGCGGGCCGGGTCTTCCCCGCCTTCGCCGGAATTGCTTTTTCCGCCGATACGGTTCAAAGCGATAGCGATAGCTTCGTGGGCTTCCTTGCTGATCGAGCCGAAAGACATAGCAGCGGTGACAAAGCGTTTCGTAATATCTTCTACCGGCTCGACCTGGTCGATCGGAACGGGAGTAGTAGGTTTAAAATTCAGCAGACTGCGCAGGGTAGCGCGGGCCTGGGACTGGTCGTCGATCAGGCGGGTATATTCCTTGAACACGCCGTAATCGCCTGTTTTGGCAGCTAACTGGAGTTTATAAATAGCCTCGGGAGTCCACAAATGTTTCTCGCCGTCTACGCGGACGGAATAATCACCGCCGATATTCAGGATCGGTTCCGGATCACCTTGTGGGGGATAAGCCTGGGCATGGCGTGCATTAACTTCGCGGGCAATTTCAACCAGGCCGATACCGCCGATGCGGGAAGCAGTTCTGCAGAAATACATATTGACAAGATCATGACCCAAGCCGATCGCCTCGAAAATCTGGGCTCCGCGATAGCTGCGGATAGTGGAAATGCCCATCCGGCTCAACGTTTTCAGCAAGCCTTTTTTAACCGCATTAATAAATGAGTCCACCGCAATTTCGGGAGCCAGATCTTTTTCAAGCAGATTAGACTGGGCCAGATCGCGCGCGGTAGACAGAGCGGTACGGGGGCAGATAGCACTGGCGCCATACCCGATCAGGAGGGCGAAATGGTTTACTTCGCGTGCTTCACCGGTTTCGATAATCAAAGCGCACTGAGTACGGCACTGTTTACGGATCAAGTGATGATGAAGACCTGCGACCGCCAGAAGGGCGGGAATTGGGGCATTGTGGAGATCGGCATTACGGTCTGTCAGGATCAGGATCGCGGCTCCGTCCGCGACAGCCTGTTCGGCACGGGCAAAGAGGGAATCCAGGGCGGTTTCCAGGTCGCGGCCGTTACCGCCGGAAGGGAAGAGGATATCAAGAACTTCCGGTTTTAGATGGGGATTACTATTGTTCTGCAAGCGCTCGATATCGTCGGTCGTAAGAATCGGGTGCTGTAATTTGAGCTGACGGCAGTGTTCGGGCGTTTCCTCCAGCAGGTTACCGACCCGGCCGATAAAACTCATCAGGGACATCACGAGTTCCTCGCGCAGAGGGTCGATAGGAGGATTGGTAACCTGGGCGAAGAGTTGTTTAAAGTAATCGAAGAGAAGGCGCGGCCGGTTTGAGAGGACCGCCAGGGCTGCGTCGTTACCCATGGAACCAATCGGTTCCTGGCCGCGGGATGCCATAGGGCTGATAATAACGCGCAACTCTTCTTCGGTATAGCCGAACAGGTGTTGTTCGCGGCGCAGGGCCGCGGGGTCAAGGGGCCTTGTATCGGTTGGAGCATGCAAGCCGCGCAATAAGATTTGATTGTCACGGACCCAATGGCGATAAGGTTTTTGACGGGAGATACGGGATTTAATTTCATTATCCGGGACAATCCGGTGTTGCTCCAGGTCGACAAGAAATATTCTGCCCGGCTGGAGCAGGCCGCGTTTCAGGATTGAATCAGCGGGAATATCGATAACACCCGTTTCGGAAGCTAACACGATCAGTCCGTCGCGGGTGACAGTATAACGGGCGGGCCGCAGGCCGTTGCGGTCGAGGATAGCGCCGATATAGCGGCCGTCGGTAAGCACGAGAGCGGCGGGACCGTCCCAGGGTTCCATGAATGAAGAATGATATTCATAGAACGCGCGTTTATCATCGCTCATGACATATTTTTCGCCCCAGGCTTCGGGCACCATCATCATAGCTGTATGGGGCAGGTCGCGGCCGGCCATCGTGAGGAGTTCCAGGGCGTTGTCCATCATAGCTGAGTCACTGCCGGTCTCGACAATAACGGGTTTGATTTTTTCGATATCGTCGCCGAAAAGCGGGGATGAGAACAACGAGCTCAAGGAGCGCATGCGGTTGACATTACCGCGCAAGGTATTAATTTCGCCATTATGTGCCAGGTACCGGAACGGCTGAGCCAGGCTCCAGGTCGGCAGAGTATTCGTACTGTAGCGTTGATGAACGATAGCGAAAGAGGTAGCGAATTGTTTATCCAGCAGGTCGGGGAAAAAACTCATCAGCTGAGTGCCGGTCAGCAGTCCTTTGTACACGATGGTACGGGAAGAAAGGCTGGAAAAATAGAACTGGCTGTAATCCGCATCGGACCATCCGGCGATTTCGTTTTCAATAACACGCCGCAGAACATATAATTTTCGTTCAAAGAGTTCGGGAGCAATGCTGCCGCGACCGATATAGGCCTGGGCGAAAGCGGGCATAGTAG
>CAZCLS010000251.1:3280-6362 GCA_964499565.1 uncultured bacterium | reverse complement strand
GCGGCACTTGTCATTACTGGTTAGTGGCCGCACAACCAAGTCCAGCGTTTGTTTGCCTCCCGCGGCTTGAACCTGGTATTCGCCGGCCGGGGTTGTGAAGATATATCCCCAGTACGACCCGTCCGGAGCGTGCGGACCGCGCACGGGCATGTCCGGCCAACGGAAACGGGTATAATGAACATCGCCATTGGGGTCATAAACACTTATAAACAGTTTAAACGTAAAGCAGCCCTTTTCAAGGCAGGTGACCGTATTATATGACCTGAAATCCCAGGTATTCCATCCGACGGCTTCAGAAACAGGTTTCACTTTCATACATGCAGCTCCAGTCTATTTCGCCCGTCATATTGACGCGGGCTAATTATTATACTACAATAGTATGGTACTATATTTTCATTTAACTTTCAATACCACAGGGGATATTATGACGCGATATGGCAAGCTTATTATCATAGCAACTGTGATTATACAAACCATGACTCTTTTTGGCGAGTCTGTCAGCATTCATGACGGTGCGCGTATTCACCCTCCCAAACCATCACTTCCGGAAGGATTTTTATACTGGGGAACCGCTGACAGTACTCTCAATACATATCATCCCGATTCCGATTTTGGCGGATCGAATCAATTGCAGCTGGACTCTTCTCATCGAATCATCATTCAATTCGAACAGCTTCTGCCGGTTCTGGGCGGTCCATTTAACACGATTGATTCAGCCCGACTCGTTCTGCATATGGCTGATACAAACACACAAACGCCTGACTTGAAGAACATATCCGTGTATCGACTGCGCAACCGCTGGAATGAAGGCGGCACGGCCGGAACAAACAATTATTGGGCAGCAACCTGGAACTCCCGGTTTCACAGTGCCGGGGCCAATCGCCTTGCATGGACAGTGCCTGGAGCAAGCTCTCCCGAGGATGCAGTGTTAGTTAAAGAAGCCCGTGTTTCGTATGATTCAGTTTCAAACACGCTCGATATCAGCGGTCTGGAAAAGAGTATTGATTATTTTCTAAACCGCCAGTACGAGAACTACGGCTGGCTTATTACCGGAGCAGGAAAAGCACCGATGGTTTTTCACAGTCGCGAAGCGACCGAGCCGGCCCTGCGCCCGGCATTGACACTAACCGTGACACCGGTTGACGCTCCCCGGCATCCTATTGACCTTGGGGTTGTATATATAGAACGCTATCCGGAGTATCTGTCATGGAAAGATGCCAACAGTTATGAGCAGAAGGAATTTAACGGCATGCAGGTAGGCATCATGAAAGAGCCGGAATTCAATGATGTCCCCAAGAATCCAAAGCCGGGAGATATGCTTGAGTATGTCGGGGTAATCAAGAATCACGGTCCGGAACCTATTCAAGGTTTTGGGTATCGGTGGCAGGTGAACGATACCACTATTAAAACAGGAGTTTATCAGCAGGTTCTCGAACCGGAGAAACAGGCATATGTCTGGCTGAGCCATCCCGCGCCCGAAAATTGGAACGACCACCGAGATGAATGGATTACCCTGCGGGTGGAACCGATGGAAAAGAAGCGGGGCAGGAAGTGGGAAGCGGACAAGCGCGCAGAGAACAAAAACAACAATGAACTGACGATTTTCACCAAAGCGCGCGCAGCCGGAATTCATGCTGATGAAACAGCGCGAAAATTCTACCGTGAAAATTATAATGCCTGGGGTACATACAGTTTTGAAGACTGGATTCAATTCCAACTGGAGTACTGGAACCAGATATATTTTGCCAAATCGCGCTTTAGCGGCATGGCGCCGGACGGCCCGTTTACCCGCGTGCGGGTGCAGCGCGTCTCCTGGTTTCGCGATGGGGACTTGCAGGGGCCGGTCCACGTCGCCTTCGACTGGCGCGACCCGCGCTATGACGGCATGTGGGGATGGGACTTTGGATATGTCAAGCCGGAGGATCTCAAAAAACCGGACTGTTTCTTCCGCCTTACCCTGCGCATGAGCGAGCCGTCTCTGATCCACGAAATGTCGCATCAGTGTTTCGGTCTGATGGATATTTACTGGATGACGATGGAACCGGCCACGAATCCCGAGACGGGCGAAGGCGGTAAAGTCCGGCTGAAAGACCCGCGCGATCCATCCCGGTATCTGACGACGATCGGATACTGGCCGAAATACGGCGGATTGATGGGCGGGGGCGATACACGCTATACCCCGGCACATGAAGCCACGAGCCTGTACAGCTCGCATTCCGTTTACGCCCTGAATGCCAACGCTCCGTACCGCGGTGGATTCTTCGGCGATTATCTATATGGTCTGCCTACGAATGTCACGATCCATATAATCGATGAAAACGGGAAGCCTGTACCTGATATAGCGGTTCAGATCTATCAGAGCAGCTATGGTGTTGGGAACGGCATTATTACCGATGACAAAAAGGTGGGGACTGCAACATCGAACAGCGCAGGTGATCTTGTGCTTCCCACTCAGCCAATCATGGAAGATGGTCCGGTAACGGTAGCCACCGGACATACGTTACGGCCCAGTCCATTCGGGCGCATCCATGTATGCGGAACAAACGGCAATTTACTGCTGCAACTCGCTCGGGACAACACATATTATTATTACATGCTGCCGGCCTGGGAGTTGAATGTTGCCTTTGCCAAAGGTGATAAAGACTCTCATACGATTACCTGGCAGCTAGGACCGGATTCCCGGATAGACACATTTAAGCATGTACGTTAATTTAAACTAACTTATGGAGACCTTAATGAAAACACTCACTGTATGCTTGGCAATAATAAGCGGAACACTCATGTCTACAGCTTTCGGCGCTGAGCCGACCTGGAAAAAACTTCCGGTCGTCAAGCCCGTTGGCAAACAGGAAGATAATATCAAATGCTATGTCAGCGACCCAACTAAAACAACATGGAAACAGCCTCCTTTCGTTTACGATCAGGATGTCGCGGTAAAGCCGAAGGAAGCCAAGGTCATCGTGCTGATTTACAATCCTGTGCTTGAAAATGAAGGCAATAAAACCGTAATTGAATTTTTGAAAGCAAATGATCCGCGCGAATATTCAAAGATTCTCGCCGACTCGATCCATGAATGCAGCGG
>CAZCLS010000251.1:0-3180 GCA_964499565.1 uncultured bacterium | reverse complement strand
ATGATCCGCGCGAATATTCAAAGATTCTCGCCGACTCGATCCATGAATGCAGCGGCGGCTACATTAATTACAAAATCGTTGATATAATCGAATTACCTGAATTCACCGAAAAAATCGATGGATACATGTATACCGATGAAGAATTTGTTAAATCGGTTAAAACCGGTAAATTCCGTCAACCTGACCGGTCGGATTACCGCAAGATATTTGAACGAAACAACCTGATTGAACGATGCAAAAAGGAAGGTATAACCGAAGTCTGGGTCTGGGGTGCCGGTGGATTCGGGTATGACGAATTAGCGATGTTCATACCCAACCGCTATGCCCGTTTTGCTCCAACCGATAATCCCTGGTTTTACCGTCCCTACGAAATCCCCGAGGAAATCGGTCATACCGTCTGGGTTATGGGCTTCAACTATCAGTGTGGCCCGGATAACATGATTCACAGTTATTCACACCGCTGCGAAAGTATTCTGGCCCTGGTGTTCGGTCATGGGCGCTGGGACCAAAAACTCGTTGGGACCGATCCCTGGAATACCTATACCATGGTAAATCTGGATTATCCCGATTATCCTTCCCAATGCGGTAACGTGCATGTTCCGCCTAATGGCAGAGGCGGGTATGATTATGGCAACGCAACTAATATCACCACCTGCTGCAATTCCTGGTACAATTATCCCGACTTATCTGGAGCACGGCCGAGACTGATTAATAAAGAAGCCTGGGGAAATGATCAACTCGGATTCCAGAAATGGTGGCTGCGCCATCTGCCCAAAATGCCCGGCTATACCAAATGGGGTTATAATAACTGGTGGGTCTATATCGCCAATACCGATGAAACCCTGCCCGACTGGTATCCGACCGGCCCGGACGAATTCAAGGTTAACCCGAAATTCTTCCCGCCAGCTCCAAAAACAAAGTAATTAACTTCTGCAGCCGGTCTCGGCGAGACCGGCTGCATGTTACAATATATTGACCAATGAATAGTAAAGAACGTTTGCTCACAGCTATGAAAAAAGGGATTCCCGACAGGGTACCCTGCTCCCCTGACATTTCCAACATGATCCCCTGCCGCTTAACCGGCAAACCATTCTGGGACGTGTTATACTATCATAATCCACCGATCTGGAAAGCCTATATCGATGCCTGCCGCCATTTCGGCATCGACGCCTTTTTCTTCCACGCTGCTCCGGGCGCAAATCCTCATCAGCAGTTTACTCATTCTACTGCCGTCACAAGCCGGCAGGATGACCGGATTGTCGTTGATACTACCTATGGCACTCCAGCCGGTGAATTTATTGAGCAATGGACTTTTCCCATCGGCGACTCCGAAACTTGCACACGCAAGGCATTTCAGTCAATGCGCGAAGCGCTGCCGTATTTGAAATACGTTCTCAGCGATGCTATCGAAGGCGATTTCGCTCCGATGAAAGAAATGAACCTATACATCGGCGGTGAATTCGCTATCGGTGGCTATTGCAACACTCCCATGCTCCCCTACCACTGGCTGCTTGGTCAGCTCGAAGAAGCTGTGGTTGAATACTACACTGAACCGGATGTCATGTATGAATACCGCGATCTGTTTCATCGATTCAACGTCCGCAAAGCCGAATTGTTCCTGGAAGGGGGAGCGGATTTTCTCCTGATAGAATCTTCCGGCAGCTTGACTATGCAATCACCCGAGATATTTGAAGACATGCAGCTCGAAACAATCAAAGTCATCACGAAAATGTACAAACAAGCCGGTGTTCCCACCATGTTTCATTGTTGTGGAAAATCACGGCCGTTACTGCCGACACTTGTAGAAAACACCGACCTGGACGGTATCCAGCCGCTTGAATCCCCTCCCACCGGTGATGTCGATCTGGCTGAAGTCAAAACAACGTTCGGCGACCGCCTGGCTTTGATGGGTAATCTAAACACTCCTGAACTGATGCTGCGCGGCACGGCGGAAGAAGTGTTCGAAGCCTCCCGCCAGGCAATCGAAGCAGCGAAAACAGGCGGCGGCTTCATTCTCTCCACCGGCGACCAGTGCGGCCGCGACACACCTGACGACAATATCTTCGCCATGGTCAGAGCCGCCAAAGAATTTGGAAAGTATTACTGATTACCAGCCAATGGCGGTTCTGCCCGCAGCGTTATCCGCAGTATCTCTCCCGGACGCCACAAGCGCATACGCGGTCCCCATGTTCCTGTACCCCGACAGACTATCAGTGTCATACCATTTATTTCATAACGGCCTTGAAAGTATGGGTATACTCGTCGAACCAAATAGCTGAATGGCCAGATTTGACCTCCATGGGTATGACCACTCAACATCAGGTTTACCCCCAGATCGGCTGCTTCTTCGCCATACAAGGGTGAATGAGACAGGAAAATAGTCGCGCCCGGGTGTCGATTGGTAAGAGCTTCTTTTATAAGGTCAGTTCCGCCGCTGCGCCGGCGTCTGACTGTCAGGTCATCTACGCCGGCCAATACTAACCCGGGACGAATAACAACCGAGGTGTTGCTCAAAACATGAAATCCGGCCAGTGACAGCACGGACGTATTGTTCCCGTCACGCCCATAGCGCTCGTGATTGCCATTGACAGCCCACACACCCATCGGCGCCGACAAACGCTTCATACTGGTCAGAAATGCTTCGCGGGGCGGGCCATGACCTTCAAAAACGTCGCCTAACATGACAATCATATCGGCCTTCTGGGCATCGACTTGGGTGACTCGCCGATCCAGCCATTTCTCGCCGATTAACGCGCCCAGATGCGTGTCGGATAGACCGACAATAACCGTGCCGTCCAGCGAATCGGAAAGACCCGGAACCGTCACCTCATACTCCTGTATCACCGGCGAACGCAGTCCCTGGAACAGGGCGACTGCTGAAAGTACTCCACCCACTAACAAAGCAAGACCGCGCAGAGAGGGTGCCAGGCGTGGCAGAAAAAAGCCGAAACCCGTGACAATGTCAACAGCAAGCATCGAAATGAAGAGCAGGAACAAAACAGCCATCCAGTGCATACCGAATATTTCCAGCACCGTTGCTAAGGTACCCGAAGCGCCATGACCGAAAACACGACCGAAATAAAAACCGGCCCAGAGGACAACCGCAATCGCGATAAGAATCAGGCGCGGCACATGCTGGTGTATAAACGGAACAGAAGAGACGCGCCAGAATACATACAC
>CAZCLS010000250.1:0-6373 GCA_964499565.1 uncultured bacterium | reverse complement strand
TCTGGGTGATGCGTTTAATGACACCGCCTTTTCCGGCCGCATCCCGTCCTTCAAAAATAACGACAATTTTCAATCCCTGGCTTTTAACCCATTCCTGCAGTTTTACCAGTTCAATTTGAAGACGAGACAGTTCTTTTTCATAAAATGATTTTTCAAGTTTTTTCTTTGACTTGATTTTCCTGTTCGCTGTGTCCTTGATTAATTTCTTTTCAGAGAGTGAACTGACAGCCTCTTTTTTCTTTCGGGCATTCATACTCGTTTCCTCCGTTCTTTATGGAAAAGGTGTAATACCAGGAAATTAGTATAGCATATTTACGGGTATGATTACTATGATCGTTCCGTTACCATACAGCTGGAATACTATTAATCCATTTGCCGCGGCTTCTGAATATCTGTTGCATTGATCCATCCTGCCGGGCCAATCTCTCCTTTCAGAAAACGGTCGTGAAAGTTAATCAGTTCTGTTTCCGCGGTCTGATTCTCATCCAACGGTCGGCCCTTATCAGTCATGCGCGGGTCTTCCTGATCGTGACGTTCCTTGCCGATCAGAATGCGGTCGCGCGTTGGATCGACAATTCCGCCGTTTACGGCGTAGTCACACCTGTTGATGTAACTCGTGGGCGGGGGACTCGTTTTCCGGTTGTACCCCGGACCGGTGAGTTGGCGCGACCGGCCATCGACTGTGCCGGGATTACCTGGCGCCCAGCCTTTGGCGGTATGGCCGATATTATAGCCGTCTCGCTTTTTCCCGGCTTAGCGGGCAGCGCGCAGCATACGCGAAAACCGATGTGATTAAGTCTTACATTGAAAGAACACCTGAGACGGCAGGCGGAGCGGCAGGCGCCGGGATAGCTGCGCCAGGCGCCACCGCGCATAACGCGCTGATTGAGCGGCTCGGATTTATCGGGACCCGACGGGTTAACCGTAGGTGCGCTGTCGTATTGGTCATACCAGTCAGCGCACCACTCGCTGACATTCCCGTGCATGTCATGCAGGCCCCAGGCATTGGCAGCCAGACTGCCGACTTGCAAGGTTCCGCCACGATTCGTTCCCGTTGTGCCATCGCCGTATGTGTAACCGCCATCGTAGTTCGCCTGGTCGATCGACAGCGTTTCTCCAAACGAAAACGGTGTTGTGCTGCCCGCCCTGCACGCATATTCCCACTGTGCTTCAGTCGGAAGGGTATAGATGCGTTCCGCTTTAGCCTCATGCGGGCTCAAAGCTTTGCAGAACTGCTCCGCGTCGTTCCACGAAACAAACACGACCGGCTTGGTATCGCCCAGGAACTCCGCCGGACACTCGTTCAACTGGTTGTTACCGTTCTTGTCGTCCCGCGGCTTGATGAGGGCCGTGTACTGCGCGTGTGTAACCTCATGAATGGTCATGTAGAAGGCGTTCGTCAATGTTACCTCATGGCGCGGGTGCTCGTCGTAAAACCAGCCCATCTGCGCCTGCGGTAGCCCGCACAGTCGGGCAACCTCTGTCGCGGGATCTCTGGACCCCATGCTAAACGCGCCCGCGGGTATCAGCACGAACTTCATGCCGATACTATTAGTGAAGGCAACCGGAACCCCCAACCGTTCAGCTTCGGTGATCTGAGCGTTGCAAACTTTCGCCCAGGAAGGAATCTTCTCCTGCGCCTGTGCAGCGACTGTCAATGCAAAAGCTGTCGTGGCACACATGAGCATCCCGGTTATGCCGGCGTGCCCGGCAAGACTGATGTGAGCAGGAATTTTCATGTGTCTGTCTACTTCAATGCCACCGGTAGCGCCCGGTAGTTAGGGTGATCTTTGTCTTCGATGTTTCTGTTGCCCCTGTAGGTGCCGTAGTAGGGAACGTTGGCATCGATCCAGGTGACGAGTTTGACCATTTCCTCGCGGGAGAGTTTCGCCGTATGGTGGCCTTTCAGAAGCATTGCCGGCAGCTTGCTGGCCCTCGAACCGTGCGTCAGTGGCGGCACGGACTCGATCCCGGCTTTTCCACCACCTCGATAGCAGATAAAGCCGGAGCCTACAAGACTGTCATATGACCGGCTGTATTTTCCATTCGGTATGTTGACGAGATTCAGACCGTTATCGGGATCCCGGCCGTCGTGGCAGCTGACACAGTGCTTGTCGAGTATCGGCTGAACGTCCGTGGTAAAGTCAACCATGCGCGGCCCGGCATCGCCCGGTTGCGGCATGAGTACCTGGACCGGATAGTCCATGGCCATAGGCCGGATACTGGATCGCCCTGGTGTTTTACTACGATTCTCGTGGCAGCCGATGCACGCCCGTTGTTCTTTTGGCATCATGTTGATGAATGACGCCATCTCCTGTAACGCCATGAAATTTTCATCAAGGGCCTGGAAGAAAAGGTTCTCACCAGCCGGTACGGTGAAATAGGCCGATCCGTCTTCATGGACCTTCACAATGCCATAAACCCGCTTGCGATGGGGATCATAAACGCCAAGGCTCCATGAAATGCCTACTTCGTCCCAGGGCCACTCCAGAGCACCCATTACCCGCACATACTTGACCCTTCCGCGCTCGATGCCTGTCATCCCCTGGTACACATCCTGTATCAAGACCGAGGCCATCTGCTTTGTGTCGTCTGCTGTGCTCTCCGGCCGAACCGCAGCGATGTCCATCGGCTTGCGGCGGGGCCGCAGCGGCAACGGCAGGAAACAAGAAATGTCCGGGTCCCGATACAACTCCGTTCGGTTTCCCCACGCATCCAGCAGGTACAGCGCATAGGGTTTCATCTGTTCCCCTTGCGGCACACCGAGAACATGCGAAACGATGAACATCTCCGCCGACAACGGGTAAGGGTCCATGTAGGTACCGAACTTATTTTTATCCAGGGGATACCCGTAGCGAGGCGGATAGCCTGTCTCGGGAGTGATGCAGGTCATCGCGTCCGGCGAGCTTCGCCCGCGCTGCGGGTCAACCAGGATCACCGGCCCGATCGCCGTGAAATGGTGGTTGCCACCGATCGTCACTATCTGCCGGCTGCCGGGTATGGCGCGGGCACTGCTCATCCCGGCCGGCCAGGTAGTGTTGTTCTTATAAAAGTGGTCCACGCTGCTGCCGTCCGGATGCATGGTCCACAGGCTTTGCCCGTGAGCCAGTCCCTTGTCAACATACTCCCAGCGCGTGTAAATCACCCGGCCGTCGGGCAACACGGATGGGGCGGTTTCGCTGACCGGGCTCTCCGAAAGACGGCGTATATTCCTGCCGTCCGCGTCCATCACGTGCAACGTAGTCACCGCTGCTCCGGGCGAACAGAAAACGAGCCGCTGAGCGCGCGTGCTGGCGAATATGATCTTGCCGTTGGGCAGATAGCACGGGTCCATATCGTCAAAACGGCGTTTCCCGCCTTCCACCTGGCACCGGAGAGACTTCTCCTCCTCCTCACCGCCGAAGGTGAGCTGCCGCAGACTGCCCGGGACCATCTTCCCGGCTACGGAATCAATATCGACCTCGTAGATACGGAAAGTCTCGTTTGACCGCTTGTAAGAAAAAACAACTTTCTTTGCGTCGTATGACAAGTCGAACCGGTCAAACAGACCGCCGTCGAGTTCAGGCACAAGCGCCGTGACCGTGCCGTCCGGGGACACCGGTGACAGGATGCAGAGACTCCCCCCCATAATCGTGGAATGATGCTGATCCGAATAAGTATGGCCGTATCCTTGCCACGATCGCTTAATGAACAGGAGTTTGTCGAAGTTCAGTAGCGGATACCCCTGCATGATTTCGCATCGCAGAGAAGCCAATGCGTTAGAAGCTTCCAGCTTCTGCTCCTCGGTTCCACTTTCAGCCGCCTTCTGTCTGGCCTCTAACGCTGACAATTGCTTCAGGTATTGCAGTCCCTTGGAATATCGCGGTCCATACGTCTTGATCGTTTCCTCGACGGCCAGCCGCAGGGCCGCTACGTTAACGGATTCCGGAGGCAGAAAGGCGGCTTGATGCGCTGCCGGAACTCTGCTGAGATCTGTCGAACGCTCAGGCTGCTTCCAGCCTTCCGGGAACGCCGACTCGGTCTCGAAACGCAACGAGGCCAGGTGCGGCAGCGGCCCGCGCCGGGTAAGCTTCACGGTGTGTTTCCCCGCTGAGACCGACACTTTCAGAAGTTTCCCCTTCTCATACAGCCCTTCCGATCGCGTGCTCATGCTGTTTACCGAATATTCGTGCGGCGGTATGAGTCCTGCTGTATTGATCGACAGGCCGGTACAACTTTTACCCAGTTTGCGGCCATCCAGATAAACATCGGTCGGTCGCAGCTCGACTGCCGCATAGCTAATATGAAGTGTGTATTCAGCATCAATGGGGAAGTCGATATCGTATTCGACTACGCCCTCCTCGTTCGGCTGCGCTCCGTCTCCCGCCAGAGGGCCGCCTATGGCATAGTGGTCGGGACTTGCATAGATCCGGGCATTGCCGCGGTCAAAGGTCCAGGCGGGAATGTCCAGCACGCCACCGGCCTTGGACTCCGTGAACTCCAGCGCGGGCGGGAGTTCGAGCTGAACACCGTTCGGAGACAGAAAAATCTTGCGATGCGCGGCCGGGATACTTTCAAGATCCTTCACCGCGTAGTGAGGCGGCTGCCAGTCATCCGGAAATTCCGTTTCGGTCTCGAACCGCAGAGCCACCAGATTAGGCAGGGGCTGACGCCGGGTAAGCTTCAGCGTGTGCGTGCCTTTTGTCAGTGGAGATTTATCCCAGATTTTGGTAACCCTGCCCCAAATGGCAACCGGATCCCACATGGCGCTGCTGCCGTTCCAGGAGGGGGTGGCAGGATACTCGGAAGTTGCGGGACTGAACGTCACACCGTTGCATGCGGTGCCGAGATACGTAGAGTCTAAACGAACCTCAACCGGACGCGGCTCTGCGGCGGCGAAGCAGATTTGAAGTGTGTATTGGGCGCTAACAGGAATGTCGATATCATATTCAACCGACCAACCCCACTGCTCCTCAGGTCCGCCAGTCACTACCGGGACGGCATCGGCATAGCGTGCCGGGTCCGCATGGATTTGGGCGTTGCCGCGTGTGAACGACCAAGCTGGAATAATCACTTCTCCGGCTTCGACTCGGATTGCGGAAGAAAAGGCGACTAGTGCCATCAACGCGATTGTCGAATGCTTCTCACTCATGATAAACGTTTCTCCTGGTCTATTTATATCAAAAGCATAAAATCATCAGGTCTAGTATAAAAACATGCTCTGAAAAATGGAATAGACAATCTCGGCATGCATTTGTACTATTGCGGTTTATAGGGTGCATAATCTGTATAGCCTTCAGAACCGGGCGTATACCAGAGTGACATATCATCAGCCGGATTCAGGGGCCAGTTGTTTTTGTACCGTTCAGGCAGGTCGGGATTCGTAATGAACGGTCTGCCAATCGCGATCATATCGGCATTACCCTCCCGTATTCTCGCTTCAGCGGTCTCTATTGAATAACCGCAGTTGCCGATAATTATGCCGTGAAACAACGGTCTGAATTCCGCCAAAGTCATCGGTTCGCCTTTCTCATGAAACCCAAAAGCCAGGCCATCCATGATATGCAGATACCCAATCTTCAGCTTGTTTATTTCCTGCGCGGTAAAAATAAATGTCTCCCTGAAGTCGTCACAGCCCATATCATTAAAAACACCGTTTGGTGAAATACGGGCGCCAACCCGATCGGCCGGCCACGCCTCCAGCACCGCCTCCAGCACCTCCTTGAAAAACCGGAATCTGTTTTCAAGACTGCCGCCGTACTGGTCATTACGGCGGTTCGTTGTAGAATCAAGAAATTGATTGATCAGGTATCCGTTCGCGCCATGCACTTCGATTCCCGAAAAGCCGGCGGCTTTCGCATGTTCGGCTGCCACGCGATAATCATTAACGGTAGCCTTTATTTCATCTACGGTTAATGGGCGGGGAGTTTCATACGGTTTGCTGCCAAGCGGCGTGTGAATGTGGTCGCCCCTTAATTTCACGGCCGATGCGGACACCGGCAATTCGCCTCCGTGAAAATCACTGTGCGAGGCCCGGCCGCAATGCCAGAGCTGTAAAAAGACGGGTGTGCCGGTTGGTTTGAGTGTTTCTGTTACTAAACGCCATCCCGCAACCATTTCGTCCGTATAAATTCCGGGAGAGTCAATCCAGCCAATGCCTTGCGGAGAAACCACGGTAGCTTCAGTTATCAAAAGCCCGGCGCCCGCCCGCTGCAGATAATATTCTGCCATAAGCTCGTTTGGCACGCGATTCTTGCCAGCGCGGCCTCTGGTCATTGGTGCCATGGTGATTCTGTTTTTCATTGTCATTGGTCCGAGTGAAAGCGGTTCGAATAATGGATTGGTTGTCATTTGTTTTTCTCCTTTTCAGCGATTGCAACGGGGCCATAGCCGC
>CAZCLS010000249.1:0-6373 GCA_964499565.1 uncultured bacterium | reverse complement strand
ACAGATATAAGCACCAGAATAACATTAATAGGATATGTTTATACTTTTATATTATACTATTTCAATCGTATATTATTTAATTCAGAAAATAATGAAGCATTTTATATTGCTGGCATAAAAATGATTGTTGCTTGTTTTGTTATTGTTTCGCTATATATACTTTGGTGGTTAGGTATTTCGAATGATACGATTATAAATGAGATTCAGAATCCCAATCACTTTGCTTGTTTTATAGCACTGGGAGCACCTATAATCACAGGATATATTTTTAGTTCTAGTAAAAATAGAGCGCAATTCTTTCTATCGTTATTTTTGTTAAGCATCATGCTCTATGCACTTGTTTTAACTGAAACCAGAACAGTTTACTGTGCTTTGGGATTAGTTATTCCTTTAATGATCATTACAAGCGCTGGCAGGAGTAAGGTGCATGTATACATGAAAAAAGTGATCCAAAAACGATGGATATCATTAATGGTACTTTCTGGAGCTTTGGTATTATTACTATCAATTAGCTATTATTTATACCAGATGAAGCCAATGTCATTTATCGGACGAATGCTCATATGGAAGGTCACATTAAAAATGTTTCTTGAGAACCCCTTGCATGGACTTGGATTTGGTAATTTAGCCAACAGCTACAATCTGTTTCAAACAGAATATTTTGCTTCGGGAAACGGCACTGCTCTGCAAAAAATGGTAGCCGGTCCGTCCCGGCACGCATTTAACTGGTATCTTGAAACCGCGGCGGAGGCCGGCATAACAGGAATAATTGTCTTCGGCATGTTCTGGATTCTGATCATAAAACATGTCTGGCAGGTGTTTTACCGGCACTGGAAGGGATTGTCACATGATTATATCACACTCGGCCTAGCCGGTTCTGTTTTGTGTTTTATGCTGATGTCATTGTTTCATTTTCCCCGCAAGATTCTGCCAACGTATATGCTATTCTTTGTTTTTCTGGCGTGGATAGTCACTCAATCGCCGGATAAGAATTACATGACAATCAAGGCACAGTATGTTCGCTTTATACACTATGGGCTTGTAGCAATAACGCTGGTATTTTCCATTTTGTTTTTTCCGAAATACATAAAATGGTATATGGCTGGCCGGGAATGGAAACGAGCGCATGAACTGGCCTGCGACGGAAAGTATACTGAGTCATTACGTTTATACAGTAATGCCTATGCCAGATTAAGCTGGAACGGGCGATTTTGCGCGTATTACGGTGATGTGCTCATGCAAACGTATGACAATTCAATGAGATCAATGTCGAATTCGTATTTAGGTACCAACACTTATACAATACTTAAGCAGGCTATCCGATTGTATGAACAGGCAAAATATACATGGCCGGATCCGTATCTTTTTGAACATCTTGGATGCGCCTATGCGGATATCGGAGAATATAATCGCGCCATAGCGTACTGGCAACTGAGCAGTAATATTCTGCCCTGGCGATTGACACCGAAATGGTATTGCGCGAATCTGTTCAGGCATCTTGGGGATACAAACAATGCCGTTACGTATGCGTCATCAGTAGTCAACACTCCTATGAAAAAATATACTGTACAGGGTGTGGCAATGAAAGAAGGGGCTCAATCCATGTTAATTGAACTGGGTGTCAGTTGTGATGATCCGGGACGTGTTGTCTTTAATATACATGATCGCAAAACATGGAATGAAGGCAGGTGGTAAGTCAACCAATAAGGATACAATGAAAATAGACCAGATATTTACATCTCATACCATGTATTCTATGCTTTCCATACTAATGATGACAGTATTGGCGGCTGCGGAGAACATAATCAACAATCCCGGTTTTGAGACGTATTCAACGATTGCAGCACCATGCGGCTGGAAAATGAGTCCAACCGGATTTTATGGCAGAACCGTCTGTTCCGAATATGCGCATTCAGGAACAAACTCAGTACTACTGAGTAAAGACATTCAATGGATATACTTGGAAAAAGACGTGACTACCAACCAATATGGGTCTTTCAAAGGCAAAGGAGTTATATTTTCTATATGGGGATTCACACCGAAAACAGATCCGCTTGACGGGGCGTGGGGAGGGATTGAACTGCGTTTTTATAATGAACATGGGAATTTATGCAATCCCGGCACTGAATCGGCGCCTATAATTGACCATGCACGTGATAAAGACACCTGGATATATGGCAGCATATCAGCAAAAATACCTTATGATTGTGTCCAGATTGGTGCATTTCTGCGGCGGGCAGGCGGACCAGAAGGGATTGTATGTTTTGATGATTGCTCTTTGCGGATTGTGCCGGAACGTGAAATACCGCGTGAAAACATAAATCTGGCGGAACTGTATGAGATATCACTCAATGATTCGTGCATGTCATGGTTGCAATCTACATCAATCACAATGAATATCATAGTCAATCCGGGATATGAACACCGTAAATCCGTTAATGAACCCGAAGACGGTTTCAGCGGAGCGGGATGGGGTCGATGGGATACTGGGCCTTATGGTCCAAAACGCAGCAGGCGCTATGCTCATAATGGAAGATATTCAGCTGTCATATATAATGACAATCATGCTCTTTTTCCATATAAACGTTTTTTCGAGCATGAATATGGCAGTTTCAGAGCAAAAGAAGCATTACTGTCGGTCTGGGCTTTGACGCCGGAGAATGCCCGGTTGAGTAATTCAGTAGGAAAACTGGTTCTTGAATTTTATACCAGCGATAATAAGACCTGCAACCCGTTTCGTGTTACGAAAACAGTAGTAACTCCGGCACATGAACCGGGGGTATGGAAAAAAGGTAAGCTAACAGCCGGCATTCCTGATAATTGCGCCCGGATGGATGTATATTTATCAAAAGGTTATGATGGAATAATTCAAGATGATATAGATGCAGATACATATAAGAAACTCTATACAGGCGCGGGTGAAATATATTTTGATGATGTTGAATTCTATATACGTGAAAGCGGCAAAATAGCGAGAGCACAACAGGAGATCAAATCGGAAACTGAACAGAAGTGGCGTATGGCAGGACCGTTCAATTTGAATCCAGCCGGTAAGTATGATTCTAATTATTATCTACAGGTAATAAAAACCTTGCCGAATAATTTTGAAATCTACGCGCCAGAAATATCGTTTGAAACAGTGCAGTGCGCAAAAATAGAGCCAAACGGGTATTTTCTTCCGCATGTAATGTCTGCGGTTGTATGGAACACGAACATGCAGGAAAGAATTATACCGGGATATATTACGCTGTTCAGCACGTGGCACGATTTCGGATGTAACGTGCGCATGCCTTGGGAGTGTCTGAAAATAAATGGCATAGCAGCGGAAAAACACATGTTGTTGCGACGAGGTGTGACAAATATTTTTATCACGTATACAGCAGCTTTAAGAAAAGAAAATGAGACGAACGATTGTATAACAATTGATTTTGGCCGGCATGGCGTGTATAGAATACCAGTGGCATATGAGTTAGTAGATGGAGCGTGGCGATTACAGCGGCCGAATGATTTCACTAATCAGGCATACACAGAAGCGCTTCCATCTTACTGGCGTGATAGCGAACGGGTTGGTGAACGGCTTTCCGGAATTGATTCAATGCCTGAGCACTCATTACTTTTTTCGCAATATACCTGGATTTCACCAGTAGATCAAACCGGAGTGCTGTATTCAGGTTCTGATGATGCCGTGAACATATGGCTGAATGGCCGGCATATATACACATATCCCTATGGCAGAGGATATGCGCAGGGGGATGATATTCTTCCGGTACCATTGAAAAAAGGAACAAACTATTTTCTTTTCGGATTGATAAACGGAGCAGGTAAAGCAGATTTGGGAGCTGATCTGTATTCATACAATCAACCATTGTCCGGACGAATCAAACTGAAAGCGTTTAATTCTGCCGGCGATTCAAAAAAGCTGACTGGAGGTAAAGATTATTTGGCATCCGCATTGACAGGAGAAACAATCAAAATAGATTTTTTCTGGTTAAAGCCGGAAGAAGATACTAATACATTGCATTGGGAAACTATATCAAACAGACCGATATGTAAGATGATACAGGTTAAAGCTCCGGGTGATTACGGCGTAGTGTATGAAAAGCAGACCATGACCAACAGCGTGTATCCACTGCTCCTGAACATGCGGGGAAAACCAGATGGTGTTTATAGAATAGAAGCAGAATGGGATGGAAAGAAACATAATGATTCGTTTCTTTATTTTTCGTCCAACCGATTATTTACAGCAACCCAGCGCTGGTGGTTGCGATTATTTTCGGAAGTGCCTGAAGTAGACCTGGCTGACATGTTTGAAATGTACAGAACCGAAAAAGATTTTCAGACATTATTTTCCGGACGAACAGTTCGGGCATATGAATCAAAGTATGATCAGACTCTGCAACCGTACGGTTTAGAAGTACCGGTTGAATTGGCCGGGAAGAGTAATATTCCATTGATAGTATATTTGCAGGCGGAACAAAATATAAAACCAGAACAATGGAGCAGGCAATTCCTGGGGGGGACTGCTGATCAGAAAGAATATATACGCGTTACACCATATGGTCGCGGTGGACGGCCGCATGAAGGACTGGTGGAAAAAGACATCATGGATGTTATTGATGATGTGTGTAGCGTCTTGTTGATAGACCGGGACAGGATATATCTTGAAGGACATTGTCAGGGAGCGGCGGGAGTCTGGCGGTTAGCATCAAAGTATCCTGATGTATTTGCCGGATGTATGCCACACAGTGGATTTCCATTGGCGTTATACATTAACAAATTGTACCGAAACATGTTGAATGTACCGGTGTGGCATTATCACCCTGAATTTGACAATCCAGAGATGGCTACAGCTGCAATAAAAGAGTTACAAAAAATGGGAGGTGATGCGCGCATATATATTAAAGAAGGAGGAGGCAAAGGCAGTTCCGATCCATTTGTTATACATGACATTCGTCAATGGATACTTAATCAAAAGCGTGTGACAAGGCCGATAGAAGTATATTACAGCAGTTATGGTGATTTAAGGGGTGCATACTGGATAGATGATATAATGCCGGGAACATTCGGGTATCCGGCAACAGTATACGCCAGAATTGACACTAACACAGTACCAGGCATCGAAAAAAATGACAAGGATTTTACTAATCATAAAACCTTGACAAATAAATATCCGAGAATTCATGTTACTGTGAACAACACGGCACAATTTTCTCTTGATTTAACTGGCAAACCATTTATTGATTATCCTGAATGGCATGTTTATGTCAACAATAAAGGGCCTTATGCAGGGAAATCAGGGGAATATGTGCCAGTAATACTTGAAAAATACGAGAAACAACTATCAGGCCTGAGAAAATCACCCGGCATGAGCGGTGGACTCGCGGATTGTATAAATGCAGGTATTGTGATAGCCTATGCAACCGATGCTGAAGGTGCATCTCTACAAAAAAGGGCTGAGGCATTTTATGAAGAAAGTACCGGGCAGGGATATTTCAAATTAACCGGTAATTTTCCTTTAATTGCTGATACGAATATTACTGAAGAGATAAGCAGGTCGAGAAACATAATTTTGTTTCAATCAGCTGAAATACCGGGATTATGGTATGAAGCACATAAAGAAAGAATCCCGGTCACCTTTGCCAATGGGGAAATTGAAATTGGCGGAAAGAAAGGGCGGGAAATGGTGTGTATCTATCCCAATCCTCTGGCTACCAACAGATATATAGTATTAGTGTGTGCCGAAAAACTTTCCCCTGAAATTATATGGCGTAATCATTGTGATATACTACTGGATGATGTAAGCGGATCGTTTGACAGGTTCTGGCACACTATATACTGGAGAAATGGCGAGGGGTATCCACGCACTGATAGTAATAAAATTGCACAAACAGAACAAATATCGGGATATACAACAATAAAGTCAAAAAGTAATGCCGCGAAAAAAGAGTCACTGTTGAAAAGGGTGGGGAGAATAGTGGTATTGATTATTGGAGGTTGTCTGGTTATGTATTTTGTGGGAAGGAGTGTGTATGAAAGGATAGTGGGGAGGGAGTGAGGCAGGTAGGGCAGCTCCTCTGGACTGCCGACAGGCCGCCAAAAACTCAAGTCCCAAAATTTGCACAAAGGCCGGCGTGGACGCCAGCCCACCACGTATAGAAAGTAATGTGGAGGGACGTCGTCCCCGACGTCTAAAAGAGAAAACTCAATAGTGGAAATATAATTACGAGATTTTGGAAGTAGGCGGTTGACAGTGGTAAATTAGAGGAAGGGACCTAAGGGACCAAAAGGACCAAAAGGACCGAAAGGACTTACGTGCCGGGAAGATCGTGTCCCGTTTTTTTGTTTTCAGCCTGAAGGCTGGACTCCAACGCAT
>CAZCLS010000248.1:0-6376 GCA_964499565.1 uncultured bacterium | reverse complement strand
ACCCGTGAAACATTCCGAATCTATTCCCGTTACAATGACCGTTATAGCGTGCGCACTGCTGTTCAGCAGTATTTTCCTTACCCGGCCGGCAACCGCGGCATTGCCGATGGTAAACCCGGATATTGATGAACCCGGACAACCATTCTGTTACTTCAGCCGGCCGACCGACCAGCTTGGTGTAATGGATCACGAGAATGGTTTCATGGTAACGTGTGAAGGATATATTTTTACCCGCTGTGCAGAAATCGTTTTCATGACCGGGCCAGACCGCACACCGGCCCATCAACGCATCCGCACACTTGATAACGGAACGATGCCGGTTATTAATTATGCTGTAGAAGAAGGCGATATAAAATATATATGGAAGATGTTCGCCGCGACCAGTGACGGCCAACCCATGAGCCCGCTCGGCGCGTTTGTCCGGGTAACGCTGAAGAACACATCGGATAAACCCGCGAAAGCATGTTTCGGGACTGCTTTGCGGTATACAGGAATAACTCCCCGTTCGGGAACCCGTGAAGAGTATCCTTTCCAGAGACATGCGAAATACGATGTGTATAACGGAGCCGTTATGCGTAATGATGAAGCATATCTGTTCCTGCCCGAATCGCCTGAGCCGGTCATAATGGCAACGCTTGAAGAGCCGTGGGCGGGTCCATTCGATGGGGCGGAACATGATGTTATTGAAACAACGCCGGTTTGCCCGGCTTTGTGGGATGTAGCGCTTAAACCGAACGAGGAAAAAACCATTGACCTGTATATTCCGCTTGACCCGGTACCGAAGGCGGATGTACCGAAAGTCGCGAAACGTGTCCAGGGCGCGTTTGACCGATACTTGAAGAAAACGCATGAGCAATGGGAAGCATTATATGCGCGCGCCATTGATATCAAGATCCCGGAAGACAAAGCCAACAACACCTTCTGGACCAGTTTAGCGAATGTTGCGATTGCACGCGACCAGGTAGCGTCTAACCATTGGATCCAGCGGGTGAATGAGCTGCAATACCATACCGGATTCTGGCCCCGTGACGCGACGTATTTTGCCCTGACATGGTGGTATATGGGAATGCAGGAAGAAGCGCAGCGCGTCATGGACCATTTTGTTGAAACAGTGGATGCCAAAGGCATATTCTATGACGACCCGGAGAACATATCGCCATTTGCCATTACCAAGTGGTACAGTATCTCAGGCAACCGTGAATTCGCGTCGAACACCTGGGACGCGTTGTGGAATAATTTTATTTTTTGGAAACAACAGCGCCGGGGAGACCCGCTCGGGCTGATGCCCGCCTGCGGGCCGTATGATGCTGAAGGCATCACGGGGCATTATACCGGCCATAACTTCTACAATATTGCTACTCTGCGCTTACTGGCTGAAATGGCAGATGATCTGGGCCACACAAATGAAGCAGAACAGATCCGGCTGGAACATACTACCTACCGGACTAATTTTCTGACGCAGGTAGAAAAGAATATAAAAAAATATGGATATATTACACCCGGCATGGATACCGGCACTAATGGCGCACAATGGGGTAACCTGACGGCGTCATACCCGAATGGCGTGCTCCCCCCCGATCATCCCTGGATCGCCATGACCACCGACAAAATACGGCGCGAGTTGTGGGAAGAAGACATCATAGTGTTCCATGCCTTCGGTTTGCACTCACTTCATCATTACGATACGATCAAGGTCACCTACTGCGACCTGCTGCGCGGCCGGGACGACCTGGTAGTGAAAGACCTGTACGGTGTTCTGATACATACATCTGGAACGCATGCCTTTTTCGAATTTTGCCTCAATCCATGGTCGACGCGAGATTTCGGCGGGAATTTCTCGCCGCATGGATGGGGCCACGCCAAGTTCCTGGCTCTGGTTCGCCTGATGATGGTGCGTGAGCAGGGCAAAGACCTGTACCTTCTGTCGGCCCTTCCGCCGGCGTGGGTACAACCGGGAGAAACGCTGACGGCGCGAGATATTCCAACGACCCTTGGCACTGCCGGGCTGGTGGTAAAAGGGACCGAACGGGGCTGTGTAATTGAGCTTGATCTGCCGAAAGAAGGTGGCGTAGACGGTTTACCGCAAAACATCTATCTGCGAATTCCCTGGTATGCCAAAAATGCAAAAGCAAAAATCGACGGTAATGATACAAAAATCATAAATAACCTGATCACTGTTCCGGCACATGCCGAAACAGTAGAACTGCTGTTTGAACGTGATAAAAAGGAATACCGTGATTATGAAACAGTGCTGGCTGCCTGGAAAAAGGAATACCGGCGCAGGTATGATGAATGGCGCCAGAACGAACCGGGAGTGACTCCCTGGGAAATATATCCTGAAAAGAAATTCCAAACACGGGAAGAACGCCAGCCGCGCTCGCGTTTGCTGGCTGAACGGGATGGTATATCTCAGAATAAACCGGTGACAGTCTCAAGCTGCGACCAGTTGTCAAAACCTGAGCGTATTACCGATGGCATCGACTCTTCTCTCGCTCCGGTCTGGAGTTGTGCCAATGATGATCCAAAGCCGACGATGGAAATAGACCTGCAGCAGACAACAACGGTGCAGCGTATCGGGATCGTTTCCTGCAGCTGGTCTCCGCCGCTGAAAGGTGTAGCGTCCGTTTCGGTTGACGGGAAGCAATGGCAGGTGGTGGCAGACACCCGCAATGAGGTGCGTCCAGGACACGATGGACAGTATGAATTATTTTTTCCAGCGGTGAAAGCAGCCAAAGTGCGGATGCAGTTCTTACCCGGGTCAAAACCGGAGATAAGAGAATTTACCGTATATGAAAAGCCTGCGAAGTGGAGCACGCCGGACTCGATTGCCCCTGACGCGAAAAAGAATCTGGCGCTCGGGAAGCCGGTATTATCCAGTAAATATGTAGGGGATTGGGGACCCTGGTTTGCGGTCGATGGCAAACCATCGTATGAAGAACGTTACTGGGCAGCTTCAGCGCCGCTATCGCAGTGGATAGTAATAGACCTGGGTGAAGTAAAGCCGGTATCAAAGACACGGGTGTATTTTTATGCCGGTGATGATCGCGGGTATGCCTACCGGATCATAACATCTAAGGACGGCATAACCTGGACCGCGCCTGTCGATAAAACAGCTGAACCGGTCACAGCGACAAAAGAGGGAGACCTGAGCGAGTTTCCTGAAACGCAGGCACGGTATGTGGGTGTAGTAGTAACACAGAACACCGCCAATCCCTTCGCGCATATAGCTGAAGTGCAGGTGTTTTGAGTTTTCAAATTAAACTAAAAAGAGGAGACATCATGAGCACAAAATCAAAATTAGTATTGCTGTTTCTCATGTGTTCCGTTTCGGCCTTTTCGGCAGGAATATGGGAAGCGGATTTTGAAACGCCGGATTATTCTACCGGTTCGGTGATTGGACAGCAGGGATGGTACCCCTGGGGGGGAAGCGATGCGGGAGCTGTCGTTACCAGCTACGGAGCAATTACGCCGCCTGAAGGAGCGCAATTTGCAGCGCTCGACGGAGCAACCCCGCCGAACATACTTGGCAATTCTAATTTCATATCGCAGATATCGGCAGTCAATTTCAATTCTAATTACATTCATTTTTCATACAAGATAAACGCATCAGTTAACAACAACGTAGGATTTTACAATGGAGCCCCCTCGCTGTTTTACTTCCATCACGCGGGCGAGATGGTCCAGCTGACATGGAATGGCGGAATGATCCTCGGGCCGGCTCCGTGGGGAGAATGGCATGATATCGGCATGCTGATAGACGGGTCGACAACAACCTGTAAAGTACTGTGGGTTGAGCTGAACGGCAGGCGCATTATAGCGAATGTTGATTTCAGCGCGGCCGGCCTGCCCCGGCAGATGCGAGTGCGGGCATATGACGGCACGGCAGAGCAGTACGTATGTGTGGATAATTTTGTAATGGAAACGATGCCGGCTGCTGCGGCTGTCGGGCCGGAAAATCCTGATATTTTCATGTCTGATTTTACGTCCAGCGGGGATGCCAAATTTATCAATGTCGGCCGTGAATCGGAATTTAATTACAGTGCATCGTCAACCACGGCATGGATACTAATAGATTCTGGATCGGAAAGCGGGCATTACAGCAACGGCACCGCGTCAGTATCGTTCACGGTCGACCGCACGGGGCTGGCACCCGGCACGCACGCGGGAACGCTGCAGGTGGATTGCGGGATATACGGGGTATTAACCTATTTCGTGACGGCCAGTGTAATCGAACCGTCGGGAGGGTTATTTACGTTGGCCGGGATCCAGCTGATGGATATAAACACGCGGGTGGACAACACGAAGTATTATCAGGATACCATGTTTGCGGAAACTGTCCCGCATTCAGATGATGATGGGGGAATGATGGATATAGTCGCAATTGAGAATTTCTACTTGTTCGGCAATGACGGGTTGGGCGACACGTATATAACCGACAACCTTGAGGATCCGGGTACTGCGGCGGAATTTGAGGCCCGAGGTAGTTTTTCGACGAACACGGTTTATGAACTGGATGCGGGAGTATACCCGCTGGTCAACCGGCTGAGCAACAACGGGACAATCCCGACTGAAAACACGTTAGCGGAATATATTGCTGCAGCCGGGATGGAGAAGCAGCCATTGAATTACGCTCTGCATGAAGGGGTGAACCGGTTTACGCTGCTTACGCCGGACGCTGGAGAGTTCAGCAGCCAGGGGTTATTAGGGTTGTACCTGTTTGCTTCCAACGAGGTGCCTGATTTCACGGAAGGCAGTGGGCCGACCCTGGCGGCGATAGACGATGGGGGCGGGATACTGGATGCGGCGGGATATGAATATGTTGGATATCGCTCGGGAGATGTGATGTATTTTCAGTCTGTGGACGGAGTATTTGCGAATCAGACCGTGGCGAAGACGTACGGCAGTTATGTCGTACGGATAACATATTTTAACATGGCGGGGGATAATAATGGGGCAGTGAATCCCAATGGTCTTACATCGTCTGCTTCGGTGGGCTATGTATGCACACCGCCCGGCAAATGGGGTATTGATACCTCGGCCTCGGACAACATATCGTTTTTAGAGATAACGATCGTGCAGGCGCCGCCTGAAGCGGCAGCAGGAAACACGAACCTGTTCGTGGGCATGCATGAGGACGGCGGTACAGCCCGGCTATATAACCTGGGAGGCAGCAACTACAATTACACTGCCTATAGCGGCACTGCCTGGATCCAATTAGATCCCTCGACAAGCAATGGGAATGTAACGGCAACGTCGCCGGGCGGCATAGAGTTTGCTGTTGACAAGACTGGGCTGACGGCGGGATATCATGTGGGAATAATCACCGCGGACTGCGGCATGTACGGAACGTTTTATTTCAACGTGACTGTTCGGATCGTTGAACCGGGGGTGCTGACAGTACACGGCCTGCATCTGACGGAGCTGTTCGGTAATGGAACGGCGAAATATTACCAGGATACCATGATAGTCAACAAGATCCCTCGGGCGACATGGGACGGCGGGCAGACGGATGTTGCGGTTATTCGAGGATTCTATGCCTTCGGCAACAGCTTTACAACTGATTACGAAGCAATCCATCTGCAGGACAGCGGCCCGGCACAATACAATAGCAAGGGAATGTTCACCCCGCCGCAGACGAATGTTGCCAACGCCGTGTACGCATTGAATAATGCTGAATACGAAATACTTAATCCTGTACAGGACAATGGAACCAATCCCGAGATTACAGGAGGACTTGCCGATTACATTGCAGCAGCAGCGCTGAGGAAGGAGGAACTGACGATGACGTTGCTGGAAGGAACCAACCGGTTTACCCTTATAGCAGGAACAGCGTCGCAGATCGGCGACCAGGGGATGGTCGGCCTGTATGTCATGGAGGCCGGCGCAACGGCAGCATTCATACCGGGAGCGTTGCCGACGATCGCCGCAGCGGATGATGGCAGCGAGATTATCGATGCAGTTGGATTTCCGAGTTGTGGGTATATCGCCGTAGACGCGGCATATCCCCAGGCCGCAACGAATTATTTCGTCAACGGCTCATTAACGGCCCACGTAGGGATGTATGATGTAACGATCACCTACTTCAACATTGCCGGGCGGAACGATCCGGCGATAAATCCGTTGGGAATGTCTGGAGGCGGCAGTGTAGGCTGGGTAAGTGAATTCAACATAAACCAATGGGCAATTTTGCCTGAACCCAACCAGGCGGTAGCGTATCTTGAACTGTTTGTTGAAGAGATACCCGAGCCGGGAATGGCGGCAGTGCTGCTGGCGGTATTTCTGGCGGTGGCTATAGGCCGGAAGCGCGGCTAATAATAGATAGCGAGCAAATAACAATAAAAAAAGGCGATGAATCATCGCCTTTTTTTATTACCTT
>CAZCLS010000247.1:0-6376 GCA_964499565.1 uncultured bacterium | reverse complement strand
AAGTGTATGTCACCCAATAGAAAAGGGATATAGTATGAAAAAAAGAGTATTGACGGTTATTGCTGGAATAGCATGTATAAGCATTGCGTTCGCGATCAGTTTGAACAACGGGTCGATATCCGTGGAAGTCAATGGCGACAGTCGCATCGGCGCGCTGGTATTTGAGGGATCGAACCATATAAACGAATGTTCGATCCGGCTGCGGCACAGCAGCAACATGTATGATACAAAGCGCATATCGGCGACGGAAAAAGGCTATAATGCGTTTCAACTCATGACCGGCTACGGACGTCAGCGCGACTCAAACATGTACCTGGTGACGGCGTCACGCATATACGGCACCAACACGAGCATAGACCAGACGATCGTGGTACTGACCCGCCTGGACACGCAGTTAGGGATTACGTATTATCTGAACGCCGACGTACAGCAGACTCCCAAGAATGATCTGGGCATATTCAACGGTGCCAATCATACGATAGTGCAGCATGAAGGCGCGCGCTACATCGGCTTGTTAGGCGAGCGCAACAGTCAGCCGCCGGACAGTCATGTGATTGCTGACCGGCCGGTTGTTGAAGCCGAACTGCCGCAGGCGGTTTTGTCGGGCACCGTGGTAACAGGATCACCGCCGGATATGGCCGCGGCGATTGCCTGGGGCCCGGTAACGATCAATCAGATGCCGGTGAGGGTAACGACAAAACTGATGGCATCGCGCACTGACGGCGGGATACAGAATCTGACTAATTCGGATGACCCGCCGATTTATGTTGTCACGGGCAATGACATCCTGGTAAAGAAGGCGGGATTTGTGCAGAAGTTCAACAAGGCCGGGAAAGATACATTCAAAATGGTCGGCGAGATCGATATGAGCGCATATCCGGGCATATTTGACAACATGGACAGTCTGGACGTGACATTATGTTTAGGGGATTACCTGGCGTTTCTACCGGGGGACGGTAGTGAAGTCAAGGTAAAAAAAGGCAAGCGACTGCACAAGCTGGATGCACCCAACGGCAAACGGAAGTTACTGCTGAAGTCTAAGAAAGGAATCATAAAATATGTGGTAGTAATACAGAAGGCGAATTTAGAGCCGGCAACGCTGTTGAATACCGATTCATCCCAGGGCGTCGCGCAAAACATGTTACTGCCGGTGGCATTGATACTGACGGGCACGAATCCGAACGACAGTCTCAAGGGAGGCAAGGTATGGATCATCGGAAGCAGTCTGCCGTTGGAATATGACAAGAAGAACGAGAAAGTGGCCAAAGGCTCATTCTGACAAGACAATTACGGGACACAACGAAAAAAGAAGTTGACAAACCGGGAAACTTATGATACTATATGTTGGTGTTTTGGTTTTAGGAGCAACAACATCTCGGGATTTCTGCTTCCACATCGCTCCGGCGAGGAAGCCAGAAAACATCTCTATAAACCGATATCCACAACCGCATCCCCCACGCTCCTAATCATACAGCAACAGCGGCTGGGAACATCACCCCCAGGATCAGTACCAGCCGCCCCCCCTTTCCCAGGATAACTGCACTACCTATGAAACAAGCAAAAACCGATACGTTAGATCTTTATTGCAAACGCTTTATAGATTTTATCAGGATTGAAAAAGGGTTGTCGCACAACACCTGCCTGTCATACCGGGCGGACATAACGCTTTTCATGAATTTTCTGAGAGAGCAGCGGGTGTATGCCTGGGATAAGGTGAGCGCGAAACAGATTGTAGCGTTTATAACCATGCGCCGGGAAGCCGGCTGTGTATCGCGCACGGTCTCACGCGAATTAATTGCGTTGCGGGTGCTGTTCCGTTTTCTTGCTGATGAGTTAGTAATCGAAGCGGACCCGGCGACACGGGTGGAATCGCCCAAGTTATGGCAGCTGCTGCCGGATGTGCTTTCCGAAGAGGAAGTAACCATGCTGCTGAACGCTCCGGACACCGCGACCCTGATCGGCTGCCGGGACAAGGCCATGCTGGAATTGTTGTACGCTTCGGGCTTGCGCGTGTCGGAGTTGGTGCGCTTGCGGGTATTGAATATTAATATGGAATCAGGCTTTCTGAATTGCATTGGCAAAGGCAATAAGGAACGCATCGTGCCGGTCGGCTCGCATGCCTTGAAGGCGATCGAGGAGTATCTTGTCCGGCGCGCTGATTTCGCCCACAATGAATTTCTGTTTATCAGCAGGCTGGGACGGCCGATGAGCAGGGTAAATTTCTGGAAACGCGTGCAATACTATGTTAAGGCGGCGGGCATCCGGCGCAAAATGTATCCGCATCTTATCAGGCATTCATTTGCCACGCATCTGTTGAGTCACGGGGCCGACCTGCGGGTTGTTCAGGAGATGCTCGGTCATGCCGACATCAGTACGACCCAGATTTACACCCATGTCGATCACCAGCGTCTGAAATCGATTCATAACCGGTTCCATCCGCGCTCGTAAGGGCGGGCTGTCTGAGGCGGTAAAAACAGGAGAGTATGTGTCAATCTCTGCTGCAATCCGCCCGGTTAGTCGGCACCTGTCTTGGTGATTAACCGCTCGTGTCCACAAACTCCCTTCGAACGTTTTTGGTATAATAGCACTATGATACATACAGACTATTCACAACGTTTAGCAGCCCATCTTGCGCGGACTTCGTGGACAGCCACCGGGGCAGCCATAGCCGGCTATTCAAGCACGGCAGTCGATGCGGTTCTGGCAAAAGCGGAAATAACGTTTGACGACCTGGCAGTGCTGCTGTCGCCCGCGGCGGGGGAGCGCCTGGAAGAGGTCGCCCGCCGGGCGCATCAGCTTACTCTGCAGCGATTTGGGCGAACAGTCCTGATGTACGCGCCGTTGTATGTCAGCAATTATTGCACGAACCAATGCCGCTATTGCGGATTTAATACGGAAAACGACCTGCCCCGAACCGCCTTGAGTGTAGATGAAGCGATCAGGGAAAGCATGCTGCTGCACGAGATGGGCTTCCGGCATATCCTGCTGGTCAGCGGCGAGCATCCTCATTTTGCCACGAATGACTACCTGGCGGCACTGGCGGAAGTGCTGCGCCATCAGTTTTCTTCGGTCGGCATAGAAATCCAACCGTTATCGTGCGAAGAATACCGGAAATTGATCGCGGCTGGTGTGGACGCGGTCACCTGTTACCAGGAAACGTATAATCCCGATACATACGCCGAGATGCATCCGGGCGGGCCCAAACGTGATTATCACTGGCGCCTGAACACGCTGGACCGGGCCGCTTCGGCCGGCATCCGTAAAGTTGGTCTGAGCGCGCTGTACGGCCTGGATGACTGGCGCACGGAAGCGTATCTAGCCGGTATGCATGCCCGGCATCTGATGACGCGTTACTGGCAGACTCAGGTTAGTATATCGTTTCCACGGCTGCGGCACGCGGAAGGAGATTTTGTGCCGCCGTATCCGATAGACGACCGGGCCTTGACACAGCTGATCTGCGCCCTGCGGCTGGTATTCCCGGATGTCCACCTGGTTCTTTCCACGCGTGAGCCGGCAGTATTACGCGACCATCTGCTGCCATTAGGCATTACCCAGATGAGCGCGGCCAGCCGAACCGCGCCCCTGGGGTATTCGCAAGAGCATGAAGCGGGAGCACAGTTTGACGTCATGGATACCCGCTCCGCCGCGGCGGTAGCCCGGGCAATCGCTCAGCTCGGGTATGAACCAGTCTGGAAAGATTGGGATGAAACCTTCCTGGCTTGATATCTGGCCGAACTTTTACTACAATGTACTTCCTTTGATTGAATATACGCATATGATAGTATCTCAAAAACGCAAAGAACGATTGGAACGCTTTAACGACATAGACCTGTATGTCGTTACGTGCGAACCGCTGTCCAACGGCCGCGGCAACCTGGATGTGTTAGACGCGGTAATCAAAGGCGGAGCGACGATCATCCAACTGCGAGACAAGCAGGCGGCTCCTGATCAATTTCTGGAACAAGCCCGCCGGTTCCGTGCTATAACGGCCCGGACGGGAGTGCTGCTGATTATTAACGACTATATCGATATCGCCCTGGCGGTGGATGCCGACGGTGTCCATCTGGGCCAGACGGACATGCAGCTGCCGTTTGCCCGGAACTGCAGCCTTGATCTTGTTATCGGGCGTTCAACGCACAACCTTGAACAGGCCCGGGAAGCGGAAAGGCAGGGAGCGGATTACATAAATATCGGCCCGCTCTTTTCGACGACAACCAAAGCGCATGACCGCGTGCTGGGTGTCGAGGCGATCCATGAAATCAGTCCGCATATTTCGGTGCCTTTTACCGTGATGGGTGGAATAACAGAACAGAACATTGGCAGCGTTCTGGCTGCCGGTGCGACAAAAATCGCGGTAGTAACCGCAGTGACTCAGGCGCCGGACATGGCGGGAGCAGTGCGGAGACTTCGCAACCAAATCCTGACCGTGCGCTGCGGGAATGAACCGTCGGAGGAACAACAAACATGACTCTTATTAAACATCTGATATACGTTTTAGTACTCGGCCTGGTCGTGTTGATCTTTCTGGGAGTGCCCTGTCTGATGTCGGAAATAGCGTCGCGGGAGCAATCGCACGGCGGTGTCGCCATGGCACGGGCGGATGAAACAGGTCTCGCCGGACAGGCGTCGCTGCGGTACATATTTGAAAAAATGAAACAGATGATCACGGCCCGGAAATCAGGCGTATTCGGCGAAACAGCTTCATACATGCTGACCGCGGCCGGCAACGGAACGGGCGGGGCGGACGCAACAGTATCGGTCGGTCCATCTGATTCAAGCGGAGGGCCTGGATTTCCGATATCGGAAGATGTGCTTGACTCGGTAATTCTGATTAAAGGCAGCACGGGAGCCGGCACGGGTTTTATTGCCAAAGATAAGGATACAACCTATATTTATTCCAACATTCATGTTTTAATGGGCAACAGCCACATAAAATTCACCGATCGGCAGGGCAAAAGTTATTCGCCTAAAGGAATGGAGTTCGCGTTAGACCGCGACCTGGTACGTCTGACAATCGCGGAAACACCTGCCAGTCCGTTGACAATCACCGAACCGAAAGGAATGAACATTCCGGTTGCGGTGTGCGGCAATGCTGAAGGAGAAGGAATCGTCCGGGTTATTAACGGAAAAATGGTCGGGTATGGTCCCCGGAAAATAGAAACGGACGCCAGTTTTGTTAAAGGACACAGCGGCAGCCCGATTCTGACGGCCGAGGGCGGCATCGTCGGCATTGCCACATACGTCCGGCAGGCCAATGTCGACTGGGTAAATACGAACACACCCTTCACCGTTGTGCGGCGGTTTGGCTATCGGATCGACAACGTGCCTCGCTGGGTGAAATTAAGCCCGAAAGTATTTGTTACCGAGGCAGGCAAGATACAGGAACGGTTGGAGAACCTGATGAACATATCAGATATTCTGGATGTATGGGCAGTCGATCCGTACTGGCAGGAGCTGCCCCGGCTGGATACGGTCAGCCGCGATATCCAGGCCTGGGTGGAAGACCATAATGCCTGGGTCAAGAACAATAAGGGCCGCCTGCGCACCGCGAAAGTCAGCCGGTCGAATGCGGATAGCATTTCACGTGAATTCCATACCAAGCTGCGCAAAGATGTCGAGCAGCTCAAATCGGAACTGCGCCGTTCGCTCAAATATCCAAAGCAGCAATGGCATCTCGATTTTTTTAAAGAGCAATGGGATGATTTGACTATGCTTGAACAGACGCTGATAAAAGCGGTTGATTATATCTATACCGTGCATACATCCTATGATCCGGTGCGCGTGAATTAGCGCGACTCAAGGCCTGGACGGAGTACTGCTCATGACGGTAACAACCCTGATATTGTTTATCCTGACAGGCTGCATCGCCGGATTTTTGAATGTCATGGCCGGCGGCGGGTCGCTCATTGCTATGCCGGTTATGATTATGACCGGCATGGATCCCACCATTGCAAACGGCTCCAACCGGGTAGCTATACTGGTTCAGAATATTTCCGCTACGGCCGGATTTTTCAAAAAAGGTTTTTCAGACTTCAAACTCAGTCTTTCACTCGCCTTGTGTACATTACCGGGTGCCATTGCCGGCGCCTATTTCGGAACGATTGTGCCGGATGTATGGTTCAAGCGTATTCTGGCCGCAATCATGATTGCCATTCTGCTCCTGATGGTACGCGGCAAACGCTCCGTTTCCGCACCGCTCACTACTGAAACGCCATCTTCCGGCAGGCTGCTGGCGGCCCATCTGCTTATGATTGCCGCCGGTGTATACGGCGGTTTTATTCAGGCTGGCGTCGGCTTTGTTTTTATCGCCATTCTGCACAATGTTCTGCGGCTTGATTTGGTCCGGGTCAATATGCATAAAGTGTTTATTATCGGA
>CAZCLS010000246.1:5073-6384 GCA_964499565.1 uncultured bacterium | reverse complement strand
GAGTACATTGTCTGGGAAGATGAAAACGGCATCATATCCGTCCAGGGCGATCCGGATGCGGCAGAACAGGACGGGCCGGATGCGGTCCAGGAATTCTCCGTGCCTTCCATGCTGCAGCTCACCGGCGGTTCTACCGGCATGTTCAGGATCGGTATGAATACGTCCGGCCTTAAACGGATTGAACGCGAAAGCCTTGTGCGCCTGGCAATCCTGATTTCCGCGATTGTTATCGTAAGCATTATTCTGGTCCGTTCATCATTCATGCGCAGGCAGTATGAAAAAGAACGCGCCCAGCATGAGCGCCTCGTTTCGATCGGTGAACTGGCAGCCGGTGTCGCGCATGAAGTGCGCAACCCCCTGAATGCCGTGGCACTAACCCTGCAGCAGCTGTCCAGTGAACCCGGCATCCGCAACGCCGATTCCGAAAACGCCGCTTTACTGCAGATCGCCGGTGACGAAATCAAACGCGCCAACGCGACGTTAACCGATTTTCTGCAATTTGCCCGCCCGCCTAAATTATCTGTTCAACCGGTTTCCCTGCCGAAGATATGTGGCAACGTGTTTCAGGTAGTTCATGCCCAGTCCGAGCAGCAGCAGGTTTCAGTAATCCAAACCTATGAAGACAGATTGCCCGATGCCGCGGCCGATCCGCTGTATCTGCACCAGGCCCTGCTTAACATCGTGTTAAACGCTCTGGAAGCAATGCCGGACGGCGGCCGCATAACCTGCCGGGTAACCCTTCACCATGCTGAACTGGTCATCCAGATCAGCGATACCGGCCCGGGCATTCCCGCGGCCAATCGGAACAGTGTCTTTGACCTTTTTTACACTACTAAACATAAAGGTGTGGGCATGGGTCTGGCTTTTGTACATAAAATAATTTCGATGCATAACGGTACGGTCAAAATCGAGGAAAATAAATCTGTAGGCACTACCGTTATTGTAACGCTGCCGGAATATTCAGGAAATGGATGATGGTTGATGGATGATGGTTAATGGATGTTGGAGAAGTCAGGGTCCAGGGTTCAGGGTTCAGGGTTCAGGATTCAGGAATTGGAGGCTTGGAAAAAGCGAACGTTCAGGTTGATCCCCTCAACGCTCGCGAATTACTGACTGCCCGGATTAAGGTATTGGAGGAATGCAGGCGGCACGACTCAAACTGATTCACCACCGACGTGAGGTCGGTGGGGTCTGCTAAAGGCCTGAAGGGCCGGAGTATCATAGCCCGGGGCAACGCCCCGGGTAGAGGTGCCACCATGCACAAAGCCCTGCAAGGGCGTAGTAAGGTCATTTAAGCACACATCCCGGGGA
>CAZCLS010000246.1:0-4973 GCA_964499565.1 uncultured bacterium | reverse complement strand
AGGCCTGAAGGGCCGGAGTATCATAGCCCGGGGCGTCGCCCCGGGTAGAGGTGCCACCATACATTAAGCCCTGAAAGGGCGTAGTACTGTCTTTTTGTAATATTCCCTGTTTTATGGTATCGTACTAGTAACCTGTATAACCTTAGACACAATCCTATGCCGGATACAAAATTACTTATCATCGACGATGAAACCGCCCAGCTTAAAGTTCTACGGGTGTGTTTCGAACGCCGCGGCTTCAGTGTGCTAACCGCCGACCGCGGTGCAAAAGGCATTGCACTCTTTCGTGATAATCAACCCCCGGTCGTTATCACTGACTTGCGCCTCGGAGATATGAGCGGCCTGGATGTTCTGCGCGAAATTAAAACAATCTCCCCTGCCACGGAAGTAATCATCATCACCGCCTACGGAGATGTCGAAGTCGCGGTCGATGCCGTGCGCGGCGGTGCGGCGGATTTTATTCTCAAACCCCTCGATCTCGAAAACCTGGTCCAGGCAGTCAGAAACGCGGTTCAGCGTTCCGCCCTGCATGTGCCGACATCAGCAGCTGCTGTTTCAGCGGCCGAAACATTCGCGGGCACAATGATTATTACCCGTAATGAACGGATGAATTCTCTGCTCGAAACCGCCGCTCTCGCGGCGAAAACCGACGCGACGATTCTGATCCGCGGCGAAAGCGGTACCGGCAAGGAACTCATGGCCCGCGCTATTCGCGATGCCAGCGCTCGCTCCACTTTCCCGTTCGTTACGGTCAACTGCGCCGCCCTCAATGAAAACCTTTTAGAAAGCGAATTGTTCGGTCACCGCAAAGGCGCGTTTACCGGTGCCGTTCAAGACCGGGCCGGTCGGTTTGAAGACGCCCACTGCGGTACTGTTTTTCTGGATGAGATCGGCGACCTGCCCCTCGCTACCCAGGTTAAACTGCTGCGCGTCCTCCAGGAAGGCGAATTTCAACGCGTTGGGGATAATGAAACCCATACCGTTGATGTGCGTATCATTACCGCTACCAACCAGGACCTGGAACATATGCTCATCACCCGCACCTTTCGCGAGGATTTGTATTACCGTTTGAATGTGATCCCTCTATGGCTCCCTCCCCTGCGCGAACGCCGCGACGATATCGAACTACTTGCCAAACATTTTATTTCCTTTTACGCGCAACGTATGAATCGCCCGGTCCCCTCCCTGTCTTCCGCGGCATCGAATCAGCTGCAGAGATACGATTTCCCCGGTAATGTTCGTGAACTGGAAAATATCATCCAGCGCTCAATGGTCTTCTGCCAGGGCAATGTTATCGATAAAGTGTCTATCATTACCCATCCCTCCAACTCTTCTGCCGGAGCAGCGCTGTCCCCATCCGGCGACCAGGGCAGCGAAGCGTTGCAGGATATGCTCGACCGGATAGAAAAAGATGCCTTGCTGCGCGCGTTGGACGCCGCCGGCGGGGTGCAGACCAAAGCAGCCAAGATGCTCGGTCTTACCGAACGCCAGATGCGTTATCGTATGAAAAAACTGGGCTTATGAAATCCGCGCTCCGATCATCTATTCTTTCCCTGTTCCTGGCCGGTCTGTCCTTCGCTGCCGGCCCGGCTGTTTCAGAAGCCGGCAACCAGCAGATTTCAAATGCCTGGGCGCGCTATCAGGAAGGCGCAGCACTGCTCTCTAACGGACAGGTTGACCAGGCAATTGTCTGCCTGACTCAGACCGTGCAGTTTTTTCAGGCACATACCTCCACCAGCACATCTCACCTCGTCTCCGCCGCGGACATGACTGCCAATGCCTTTATGGCCAATGGCAACGCCGCGTCTGCGGAAGATGCTATGCGTCTGGTACTGGCCTGGTATGAATCCCGAAACGAAACTAATCAGGCCGGTTATGCCGATGCCTGCCGCAAAACCGGCTTGATCTGCTATTACCGCGGTCATTATGCCGATGCGATTCCCCTGCTGCATTCCGCTGCACTTCTCTATGCCGAACTCAAAGGAAACACTCATCCCGAAACGGCCAAACTGTATCACCTTCTAGGAGCGAATTATTACTGCCTGGGCCGCTATGCCGATGCTGAATCCTGGTACACCCAAGCCCTCTCCGCCAAGCACAGCGCCTTCGGTACCAATCATCTTGAAACCGCCCGGACGCTTAACAACCTGGCTATTCTGTATGATGCCCAGGCAAAATACGATATCGCCGAACCTCTGTACCGGCAAGCTTTAGCTATTAAAGAACAGCTGCTCGGTCCTGATCATCCCGATACCGCCCATGAACTCAATAACCTGGCGATTCTATACCAAATCCGAAAACAGTACGATAAAGCCGAACCGCTCCTGCGCAGGGCTCTGAACGTAAGGCTTGCCGCCTTCGGTACAAACAGCACCCTGACCGCCCAGTCATTGAACAACCTGGCCGGTTTGCTGATTCTCCGGAACCAGCCGCGTGAAGCTGAACCGCTCCTGCAATTGGCCCTGGCCGTCCGCCGGAATATCTATGGAACTAATCATCTCGAAACGGCCCAATCACTGCACAGCCTGGCTCAATGCTATGCAGCTTCACACCGCTTCGACGAGGCTGGAAACCTGTATGATGAATGCCTGGCTGTTCGCATCCCCGCTCTCGGCTCAAATCATCAGGCCGTTGCGGAAGTATACCGCGATTATGCCGCTCTGTTTGATCAACAGTCTAATTACTTCAAAGCCGCGGCTTGGTATGAAAAAGCGCTCAAATGCTGGGAAGCCGCCGCGGGATTGACCGGGGGTGAATCATTTTCCGATTCGTTCCGCTCTGAACAGCAGCGGATGTGCGCCAGCTATATACAAGCCCTCAACCAGATTCAGCTGTCAAACACGACTGCTATTGCCTCCAGCACCGAAAAAGCGTTTTACGCCATGGAACTCGCCCGTGCCCGCCGTTTTCTTGATCAACTGAGCGCCTCATCCGCCAGCTGGCGCGGGAATTTATCCGATGCTGACCGCGCACGGGAAGAACAGCTCAGAAACAACATCAAACGTCTCCAGGAGTCCCGTGCCCGCGAACTGATGAAACCGGCCGCCCAACAGAACCAATCCCTGATAGTCGATCTTGGCCTGCAGCTCGGGTCACTCCAGCGTCAATGTTCGGAACTTGAAAAAGAATTCTCTCTGAACTATCCCCGCTATATGGAAGTCCGCAATCCCTCACCGGTCACTATCGCCGAAATGCAGTCTGATGTGCTGGTCTCCAATGAAGTCTTCCTCTGCTTCTGGGAAGGCGAATCCCGCCTGTTCGCCTGCTGCATCACCCGCGGCAGTTACGGGTTGTACGCCCTGCCGTATGACCGGCCGGCTGTCAAACGCATGTTGGTCGATTATCTGCGCGCGATTATTGATGAGCAATCGTGCGAGCAATACAAATCGGCCGCATATGCTGTCTACACCGCCATCCTGCAACCATTCCTGGATCAGATCGATTGCGATGAATCAGCTGCCTTGATTGTTGTTCCCCATGGTATGCTGTCATCGATACCATTGGAAGCGCTGGTGACCAGTACCAATGGATCCGATTTCAGTGAGTTATCCTATCTGTTTGAAAAAATCCCCGTAACCTACGTTCCTTCCGCGATGGCCCTCAGGGCAATCCGCGCGGATATCCGCGACGGCCGTTTCTCCGATTCCAGCCGCTTGCCCGGCCTGTTAGTTGGTGATCCGGTGTATACCGCATCCCAGGCCCGCCAGGCCGGTCTGCTCTCTCCATCGGATACCATGACCGGTTCTGTCATTTCCATTGAAGCGCTGCCCGCTACCCGAACCGAAATTGAAACAGTCGCTACGATTCTGTATGGAAGCAACCGCACTGACTACACATTTTCAGGAAAGCGCGCCCAGGAATCAATCCTGAAGTCTCTCAGCTCATCAAATCTGCTCACCCGATTTCGCCTGCTCCATTTTGCCACGCATGCCTTCCTGCCCGGCGATATCAAGGGTATCCCCGATCCTTGCCTGGCTTTGTCACTGTACGGCACAGGTGCCGAGGACGGCCTGCTCAATATGACCGAGATTTTTGACCTGGACCTTGACGCGGACCTGGTTACTCTTTCCTCATGCCAGACCGGCTGGATTGAAGGGCGTGACCGAATGGAAGGCATCTCCGGCTTAGCCCGATCATTTTTCTTCGCGGGTACCCCCAGCCTGCTCGTGACCCTGATGGATATTGATGATGACGGCACTGCCGAATTCATGCGCTACCTGTATTCCCATATATACTCATCCGCCCAACCAGCATCACTGGTTCAGGCCTTGAATGCGACCCGCGGTCATATGCTGTCGTCCGACTTCTCCCACCCCATATATTGGGCTCCATTCATTCTGGTTGGGGAATGGCGGTAAAAGTTTTCAGGGTTCAGTGTTCAGTGTTCAGGTGTGTCAGACAAGTCAGACAGGTCGGACAGGTCAGACAAGTCGGATTTGTCAGAGGGCAGTCAGTGTGGGAGGCCGGTTCCGACGGGCGACTCCGCGGGCCGTTTTCCGATGTCAGATGACCGATGTCCGTCAGTGCTGGACGGACGGAGTCCGGCTAGTCCCGCCAACGGTGTGGATGGGAGGCCGATTCCACACGGGCAACTGTGGACAGAGGACTGAGGGCTGAGGTTAGGAAGCTATCAGCGGATCCACGACTTCCCTGCAAGGCCTGCAAGGCCGAAGTACTACAGCCCGGGGCACCGCCACGGGTACTATCGCACGATTACCTTGCAAGGCCTGCAAGGCCGAAGTATTACAGCCCGGGGCACCGCCCTGGGTACTATCGCACGATTACCTTGCAAGGCCTGCATGGCCGAAGTAATAAAGCCCGGGGCAACGCCTCGGGTATTATCGCACGAATACCCCGCAAGGCCTGCAAGGCCGAAGTATTACAGCCCGGGGCACCGCCCCGGGTATTATCGCACGATTACCCTGCAAGGCCTGCAAGGCCGAAGTATTACAGCCCGGGGCACCGCCCCGGGT
>CAZCLS010000245.1:0-6401 GCA_964499565.1 uncultured bacterium | reverse complement strand
TGCGGTGGGCCGACATAGCATTCATTTCGTACGCGACACCGAACTCATCCAGAACGGAGGCGCATTCTTTCATTACCGATTCGTCTGAAGGACTGCCATAAACAATACCAACCTGTACGTTTGCCATAAAAATCTCCTTAGTGCATTCGTTGTTTCCGGCCGCTGGATCGTTCATCCTGAATACGTTTTTTCAACTATAATGTAATTATATCAATTTTTTGATTTTTTTGCCCCAGGACACTTATCGCGGGGTCCTGTGATGAAATGTTGTGACTGCGCGGGTGCGGGAGTAATAATTCTTTGTCAGTTTTCCGATCCACTGACCCTCTGCCCTCAACTCACGACTCACGACTCACGACTCACGGAACATGGTCCACGGACATAGGAATCGCCCGTCGGAACCGGCCTCCCACCCTTAGTATAATGGTTAATGGGTGATCGGTAATCAGTAATCGGTCCATAGCCCTCTGTCCTCTGTCCTCTGTCCTCTGCCCTCTGCCCTCTGCTCTCGGCCCTCGGCCCTATCCTTCCCAGTAGCGCCGGTCAAGATTACGGTATTGAATCGCTTCCAGTACCTGCTCAGACTGAATGTCATCCGTGCCTGCCAGATCGGCTATGGTACGGCTGACCCGCAGTATCCGGTCATACGCCCGGGCTGAGAATCCTAATTCATTAATCGCCATTTTCAATACTCTCTGCGCCTCCTCATTCAAGACACAGAACTTCTTGATCGACTTGCTGTTCATATGCGCGTTGCACCGGATTCCATTATCTTTGAAACGGAGCTGCTGCCGATTGCGCGAGTCCTGGCAGCGCGAACGGATATCAGCCGAACTTTCCCCGGCCGGCCGCTCGGCCAGATCGCGGTATTCCACCGCCGGCATTTCAACATGCATATCTATTCTATCTATCAGCGGTCCACTGAGCTTGGCCCGGTAGCGCGATATCTGGGCGGTGCCGCATGTGCAGGATTTTGTAGGATGCCCCAGAAAACCGCAGGGGCAGGGATTCATAGCAGCAATAAGCATAAACCGGGCCGGGAATGTCAAGGTGCCCGCGGCTCGCGCGATCGTTACCTCCCCGTCTTCTACCGGTTGCCGCAGAACTTCCAGGGCCCGGCGCGAAAATTCAGGGAATTCATCTAAAAACAATACCCCGTTGTGGCTCAGTGATACTTCTCCCGGCTCTATATTTGCCCCGCCGCCGATCAGGCCGGCGTCTGAGATCGTATGATGCGGCGCGCGAAATGGACGGGTAGCAACTAACGGCTGGTCCGCTCCCAGCAAACCTCTGACGGAATGAATCCGGGTGGTTTCGATCGATTCTTCAAGTGTCATCATTGGCATCAGGGTCGCGATACGCCGGGCTAACATCGTTTTTCCCGAGCCGGGCGGCCCGATAAATATCATGTTGTGCCCGCCCGCCACAGCAATCTCCGCTGCCCGCTTGGCATGTTCCTGCCCTTTTACATCATTGAAATCTATGTCATAATGCAGTGCCTGCCGAAACAACTCGTTCCGGTCTACCACATACGACTCATGCAGCACGGGATTTTCAAGCAGTTCAACGGCATCACCAAGTGTGGCAACTGGAAACACGCGAATCCCGGGCACTAACGCGGCTTCCAGGGCATTATCACGCGGCACCACTATCCGCGTAAAACCCGCTTCCCGGGCCGCTAGAGCCGTGGAAAGCGTTCCCCGTACCGGTCGTACCGACCCGTCCAGGGCTAATTCACCGACAAAAGCGATATCGTCCGCCGGAGGCCCGATCTGTCCATCGGCAGCTAAAATCCCTACCGCCATCGGCAGGTCGAATACCGGTCCGTGTTTCTTTATATCCGCCGGGGCCAGGTTTATCAGCACGCGCAAGCGCGGAAAGAAAAATCCGGCGTTCGTCACTGCCGAGGCCAGCCGTTCTTTGCTCTCTTTTACCGCCGTATCGGGCAGGCCCACGATTACGGTAAACGCCTCCTGACCGCCCGGCCGCAAGTCTACCTCTACTTCGACCTGGCGGGCGTCAATACCGATTGAACTGAATGAATGTGTTCGTGAAAGCATGCTATCTCTGATTGTTGCGCCGGGCGACACTCCGGCGATTTATTTTACTTTGACTAAGACCATGGTTATATCATCATACAAAGGCTCTTCTTCCATAAAATGATTGAGGCGGTGAACAATGCATTCCAACGCGTCATGTGCCGGTAATTCCTTGACTGTATCGATAATCCGACTCAAGCGCTGCCGGGAGAATTCTTCCCCTTTTGGATTATGCGCTTCCGTAACACCGTCGGTGTAAAATAATACCAAATCGCCCGGATTCAGCTGACAGGATTCATTCCCTACCGAGCGGGAAAACAACTCGTCTGATGCCAGGCCGACGACCATGCCATTGCCGCCGTTCAGGACGCACACACCTTTTTCTTTCAAGCAGCATATCAGTGGCTCATGTCCCGCGCGGGCATACACCATTTCTCCGGTTTCCCGGTTAAACACGGCATAGCTGATCGTCACAAACATGTTTTCAGGTATAAGCCGGTTGAGATGGGTGTTTATTTTGAGCAGAACCTCCCGGGGCGAGCGTTCGCCTTTCGCCAACACCGCTGCCAGAGATCGCGTAGTCGCCATAACCAGCCCGGCTGGTATGCCCTTCCCCGATACATCCGCTACCAGAATGCCCAGATGCGTTTCATCGACTTCTATAAAGTCATAATAATCTCCCCCTAACCGGTAGGCCGGTTTATAATACACTTCGATATCCAGTCTTTCAGAACTGTATGCTTTGCGGGGCAGCAAATGACTTTGAATGATTTCGGCTGTCTGCAGTTGATTGTCTAACAGCATTTTATACTGCAGATCTTCAAACGAAAGGATATGATTAATAGTTATTCCCGCCATCTCTGAAAGGTTTCTGGCTAACTCCAGGTCTTCCTCCGAAAATTCCGCCCGGTCAATTTTGTTTGCCAACGCTAAAACGCCGAACACCTGATTCCGGGCAACAACCGGCACAACTAACATTGCCCAGCAGTCAAACACTTTGTAGCGCACCCGTTTTTCAACTTCAGTCTTGTCCATCCGCAGAGCATACTGCTGTTGCAGCGCTTCCGCGAAAGGCGTTTCCGCCAGGGCAAACTTGGTATTCGTCAGATAGGCCTGCAATTTCGCCGGACTGCTGGATAGAACATTCAGCATTTTCTGGGGAACATTAATCAGGGAGGGAAACACGCCTACAACCGCTGCCGCCTGAACCGTCCGTTCTTTCTGGTCGTACTGAAAAAACGCCGCGCTCTGGGCATTGAGGCTGCGGGACACATACTCGGTAAAATAATGCAGAAAGGCAGGTAACTCCAAACTGTCTTCCAGTGATTCCGCCGCCTTGTTCAACAGTTTCAACACGCATTCACGCGTCAGCGCCAGCCGTTTGTTCCGGCGGCGCAGCTCACGGTTGCGTAACTGCTGGCGCCGGACTACGGTCACCAGTGTTACTGCCGTTAACAACCAAAATGCCAGTATAACATATACCGTATCAATACCGTAGACTTCGCTCATGCCGGTAACTCGATGTTATTTCACCTGTTTTTCAAGATAGTTAATCACATTTTTGAACTCAAGCGCATTATCATCATTGATGCGTGCCAGGGCCTTGTGCGCGTCCAGCATCAGTTTCGCTATGTTTATTTTCGTGTGCAACTCGTGTGATATTGCGGCGAATGCCAACCCGTTATCCCGGTCGCCCCCAACTGTGTCAAGTATATCCAGGAGACCTAACGTCTGCAGTATTTCCCTGACATGGCTGCTGATATTGAACAATTTTATACAGCTGCCGTCCTGCTTCCGGTACTTCAGCGTTAAACTCGTTATCATTCCCACAAACGTGCTGTCCAGAGTCGTACATTCCGACAGATCAATTAAAACTCCCCGGCCTGCCTCTATCTGGCCGGTTACATATTCCCTGAAATCATTAGCCAGCATAAACGTGGCACGACCGCGTATGCGGATATACGCGGTGCGTTCATGTTCAGCGACTTCGATTATGTCTTGTGATGCTTCTGATGGTTGTGCCATCTGAATTGTTCTCGTAGCAATGGTGCGTTTTTACGTGTTATCGTTTTCTTTCTATTTGTATTATACCAGACATAGCATGTGAAGTAAAGATTCACGCCTTTTTTACCCCTCTTTTAACGTATCTCTGTTTCAGGATTCTCTCTTAATTCCACCCTAATGAGCGTACGGCCAAAAGTTGTAGAACATTGATTGCCTATGTGTTCCATTTATCCGCCCCTTTTGCTATAATTCCTTCATTGCTGAATGAGATGATAATCGTTTAACCGTCTACCAGATCATAGACATGAACCCTTTTCTGACAATCCTGCTGGCCGGCGTATTTTCCGCTGCTACTCTCGCCTCCGCGACCGAGCCCGCTCCAACGGCTGATCCTGCTTCCACGTCATTTGATGCGGCTCTGCCGGGTGGCACCGCCGATGCCCCGACCCCGGACTCCCCGTCTGCTGATGCTGCTTTGCAGACTCCCACTACTGCTCCCGTTAACTCTAATCAATCCCCGGCAACGGTTTCACTGAAGTCACTGCCTCCGGGTACTATCTTCAGTGTTCAACTCGGGGCTTTTTCCTCGCGCGAACGGGCTTTTGCCCTCTACTGGGATCTTTCACGTACTATTTCTCCGCTCCAGGTTGTTGCCCCCTCAGGCGCTGACGCTCTCTATCGGGTTCGCTTCGGTTCCTATCCTAATTATCAGGAAGCTAAAGCCGCCGCCCTGAAATTACAGAAAAAGGGGGTCGATTGTTTTGTTACCGCTGTTGATTCATCCGGCACTTCCGTTAACCTTACCCAGGCACCCTAATGGCTCTCGTTTCACCTTTCCAGGCCGTCCGGTTTAATCCGTCTCTTGACCTTTCAAAGCACGTTACCCAACCCTATGATAAAATTCCGCCCGCGCTGCATGCCGACTACCGTAACCGCAGCCCGCATAATATTGTCAATCTGATTCTGCCCGATGAGCGGAAGACCACTGACCCCGGTGTCTCTAAATATCAGCATGCCGCCCGCCTGTTTTCCGAATGGAACTCCCAGGATGTTCTTGTCCGCGATCCTGTTCCCGGTCTATATCCCTATCGCCAAGCCTATGAACTTAACGGCACAGCTTTCACCCGCGCCGGGTTTATCGGATTGTGCAACGTTGAAGATTACGCGGCCCGAATCGTTTTTCCGCATGAACGTACATTATCAAATCCTAAAGCCGACCGCTATGCTCTTTTAGATGCCGGACGGGTCCATTACGGTCTGATTTTTCTCCTGTATGAAGATGACGGTACTATTCAGGCCTGCCTGGACGCCTGCATGCAAACTCCTGCTAGCGCCAGTGTCAATGACGATTTTTCAGTGCTGAACGAACTCTGGCAGCTTTCCGATCCGAATATAGTCAGGCACATGACCGATGCCATGGCCGACAAGCAAGTGTTTATCGCTGATGGCCATCACCGCTATGAAACCTCCCTGATGTATGCCCGTAATCATCCCGACGATCCCCGGGCTCAGTACACTATGGCAATGTTCGTTAATATCAATTCCCAGCTTGAAATACTCCCGACCCACCGTTCCGTCCGCGGTATTTCAGAAGCGACGCGGGAGCTGTTTCCCTCGCGCCTGCGGCAATGCTTTGACGTGCGCGCCTGCTCATCTCTGGCTGATGTCCAGGCCGCATTGCAGAAACCTTCTCCTACGGTCAGATTGGGCGGCTACGACGGTTCCGCCTGGTGGACCGCGGAACTGCGCGGCGATGATGCCATGCGCGCCGCGGCGCCTGATATGTCCGTTGACTGGCGCGCCCTGGATGTGGCGGTGCTGCATACCCTCGTGCTTGAAAATGTCCTGGGTATTTCTCAGGATATGGTCGCGGGCGGTGAATATGTCTCCTATCATCGCGATCCCGTCGAAGCGGTCTCGCGTGTCTCCGCCGGCGCCGATCAGTTCGCCTTTTTCCTGCAGCCTACCAAACCTTCACAACTGTGCGCTGTTGCCCGTAACGGCGAAGTCATGCCGCAGAAATCTACTGATTTTTATCCGAAACTTCTTACTGGTCTGACAATGTATGCCATGGACGCCTGATACCCTCATTCCGCTCCGGGTTTTGCTCGTTCATCCACTCATGGTCCAACACAAACGGCCCACGGCTCGCGTCCTTTGATCGACAGTGGTTACGTGGTTATGTAGCTGGGTGGATACCCCCTCGGTCCCTCTGGTGCAGGGGGAGGTTCGGCCCACGGCCCACTGTCCACTGCCCTCTGCCCTCTGCCCACGAACCACGGCTCACGGCGGCCGGCGTCTTAAGGCTGTCTCAAAACTAGTTCGCGAACCATTTTTTATACTGCTTTGCGTTCGCGG
>CAZCLS010000244.1:0-6419 GCA_964499565.1 uncultured bacterium | reverse complement strand
TGTCTATGCCTGCGGCTTCTGCCAGGCAGCGTTAAACTGGGAAACGTCTAAAGTTGCCGCGGTAACTAAGGCTGCTCAGGAAAACAAACTGGTGCTGATGTTGTTAGGCACCGCTGTATGTCCATACACAATCCAGGCCAAAAGTGTTTTGTGCGAAAAAACATCTCCCGATATCCATGGCTTACTCGAGCAAAACTACGTTCCCTGGTTTGCTGATATGAACTATACCGGAGAAGGTAAAGAATATTTTGAACCCTATACAATTTATCTGTACCCGGTTTTCGCGTGCATCGATCCCGCTGATTCCTCCGCGTGCCTGGATTTGAGCAGTGGGGCCCAGGAACCACAATCATTTTATACCCGGCTGCTGTCTCATATCAATGAACCTTTAGAAGAAATGCAGTTTACGCTTGTGTGGCATAAAGCCGGCCGGGATAAACTGACGGTACTGCTGCCGTTTGTCACCGACACTCAACCGTTTACTGACCAGACTAAGGTATCCTGCCAGCTTGGCCGGCTGGAAAAGACCGTTATGCCCGAACAGCCAGCAAAAGTAAAGAAAACGATGTTGAAAGTCAAGGATGGCGCAACAAAACTTAAAATGATGTGGGACCCGGCTACCAAACGAGGGTACATATTGTTCAAAATGCGCAAAGCAGCCCTCGCGGAGAGTATTGAATTGGTTCAGACCGATACGCACGCTGTTAAAGTCGTGCGATTCTGTATTACGCTTGACGGTACAACCTACCGCTTTTATCCCAAGGTTTCATATCATAAGGAACGCAAAGGCAAAAACTATGTCACCGTTGGAGCGTTTCAACGGTAGCCGTCTGTATTCTCTCAATCTCCCTTTTTCCTCACCCGCATCATCTGGTTGCCGCCTTTCTGAAATTCATACGGAACTGTTTCTATACGCACTGAAAATCCTTCTTTAATCAGCATGTCACTCACACTATCTACATGGCGTGATCGAACAGAACCGAGTTCCAGTAATGGAAAGATTCGCGCTTCTCCCGCTGCCCGGCATAATTCTTTAATTGACGCGACATGAAAATCAGCTGAAAGATGCGCGCTGTACAGGAACAGAAAATGCGAGCATAATGCCAGGTCGAATGCCCCATCATCAAACGGCAAAACCGGTAGTTCCGCGTCAATATACCTGCCCTCCGCCCTTCCCATCATAATCATCCAAAAATGCTTCCATTGCCTGCATCCGGGTCCGGCCCAGTTCATCGACAGAGCAAATGTTCTTCCAGATAAACTCATGTTGATTTTTTCGTGTCTGTTCAAGTACTTCCCGGCAGGTTTCATCTACGCGGTTTTTAATCCGCGTTCGGCTGAAATGATAAAGCGGATCAACTGAAACAATCCGGCCTCCTTGCCGGGTTAAAACACAGTTAAAACCAGCCGGACCATCTCCACAACCTACAATGCGCTTCTGAAGATCATTTTCTGTAAGAGCAAACATAGCCACATACTCTTCATATGACCGGCCCCAGGGAACAATACTGTCCAGCGTAAATGCCATTGGTTTACTTTCTGTCTTGTTTTAGGTACACTGATATATCTTCGCTGCTTGGGCGAAGTCTTTTGTCCATATGTATACCGTATACGTAACTGTTCATACAACTGCACATACAGTGTACCAAAAAACGACTATCTTACGAAGATATTTTACTGGCACAACAAGAATTCAAGGTGTGTCATTATGGCACTTTTGTTGTGCGTTTTGTTGCCGGTTATTAATGCGAATATTTTCCTATAGGATTTATTATCAGTATTTTATAAAAATTATAGGCCCTGAATAGTACTATCACGGTTTTGGTTGGCATAAAGCTTGCTTTTTCATGAAAACAAGGAGGATAATAATATGAATTTGAATAAAATGACTGAAAAGGTTCAGGCTGCTCTTATGGAAGCGCAGTCTATCGCCGCCCGGCATGGCCAGCAGCAAATCGATGGCGAACACCTGCTGGCCGCTCTGCTGGCACAACCGGACGGCTTGGCTCCGCTGCTCCTGGAGCAGTCCGGTATTGCTGTCAAACCCCTGCAGGAATCCCTGGAAAAGGAGCTTGACAAACTGCCCAAAGTGTCCGGTCCCGGTTCCGTTGATCAGGTATACATTTCTCAGCGCTTGAATACTCTGCTTTCCTCAGCGGAAACCGCCGCGCAAAAATTGAAGGATGACTATGTCAGCGTCGAACACGTGTTGATGGCATTCATTGATGAAGGCTCATCAACACCAGCCGGCAGGCTGTTGAAACAGTTCGGTCTGACCCACGAACGTCTCTTGAAAGCCATGACCGCCGTGCGCGGTAATCAGCGCGTTGACAATCCTAATCCGGAAACTACGTACAACGTGCTTGAAAAATACGGCATCGACCTGGTCGCTGCCGCCCGTAAAGGCAAAATCGATCCGGTCATCGGACGTGATAACGAAATCAGGCGCGTGGTTCAGGTTTTGTCCCGCCGCACCAAAAACAATCCGGTTCTGATCGGTGAACCGGGCGTTGGAAAGACCGCCATTGTCGAAGGACTGGCACGCCGAATTGTACAGTCCGATGTGCCTGAAACCCTCAAAGACAAAACTATTTTCGCCCTTGATATGGGGTCGTTAGTTGCCGGCGCGAAATTCCGCGGCGAATTTGAGGAACGCCTTAAAGCGGTATTGAAGGAAATCCAGTCTTCAGACGGACGCATTATTCTCTTCATTGATGAACTGCACAATATTGTCGGTGCCGGCCGCGCCGAAGGCAGCATGGATGCCGGCAACATTCTGAAACCAATGCTGGCCCGCGGTGAATTGCATTGCATCGGTGCAACCACGCTGGACGAATATCGCAAGTATATTGAAAAAGATGCCGCCCTTGAACGGCGTTTTCAGACTGTCTATGTTGACCAGCCCAGTGTGGAAGACACCATTTCCATCCTGCGCGGTTTGAAAGAAAAATATGAAGTTCATCATGGCGTGCGAATTCAGGACAGCGCCCTGGTTGCCGCCGCGGTCATGAGTCACCGCTATATCAGCGACCGGTTCCTGCCGGACAAAGCCATTGACCTGGTCGACGAGGCTGCCGCGACCATTCGGACTGAAATTGACAGCATGCCGGCTGAGCTGGATGAACTGACCCGTAAGGTTATGCAGCTTGAAATCGAACAGGAAGCTCTTAAAAAAGAAAAAGACAAAGCATCAATTGACCGGCTGTCTTCACTGCGTAAAGAGCTTGCCAACCTTAAAGAGCAGCAGGCTGCCCTGCAGGGTAAATGGAAAAAGGAAAAAGAAACCATTCAGAACCTGCGCTCTATTCGGGAACAGATTGACGTTACAAACTCGGAAATCGAACAGGCTGAGCGTCAGTACGACCTTAACAAAGCCGCTGAATTAAAATACGGCAAATTAGCGGACTTGAAAAAGAAACTGGCCGCCGCCGAAGCTGAAGAACAAAAAAAATCCGATGGCCGCTTGCTCCAGGAAGAAGTAACCGAGGAGGAAATCGCCCAGATTGTCAGCCACTGGACCGGTATTCCCGTCAATCGGCTTATGGAAGGTGAAAGAGAAAAATTGCTGCATCTGGACAGTATCCTGCACAAACGCGTCATCGGCCAGGATGAAGCGGTCGATGCGGTCGCCGATGCGGTCATCCGCGCCCGTTCGGGCCTGAAAGACCCGAAACGCCCGATCGGTTCATTCATTTTCCTCGGGCCTACTGGTGTTGGTAAAACCGAGCTGGCCCGCGCTCTGGCCCAGGCGCTGTTCGATACCGAAGACAATATGGTGCGAATCGACATGTCTGAATATATGGAGAAACACACTGTTTCCCGCCTGCTCGGAGCGCCTCCCGGTTATGTCGGATACGAGGAAGGCGGCCAGCTTACCGAAGCGGTCCGGCGCAGACCGTACAGCGTGATCCTCTTCGACGAGATCGAAAAGGCCCATCCCGATGTCTTCAACGCCCTGCTTCAGATCTTGGATGACGGTCGCCTGACCGATGCCCAGGGCCGCACGGTCAATTTTAAAAACACCGTGATTATCATGACATCCAATATCGGCAGCCAGCAACTGCTGGAAGGCATGACCGGCGGCGTGATTCCCGAAGGTGTTAAAAATGGGGTCCTGTCCCAGTTGCGCCAGGCCTTCCGTCCCGAGTTTCTCAACCGGGTCGATGACATCGTCGTCTTCAAACCGCTACAGCTCGAGGAAATCGAACAGATTGTCGATCTGCTGATCGATGAACTGCGCAAGCGGCTGGCCGAACGGCAGATTACCCTGGATATGACTGAACCGGCGCGAAAATTCATCGCTAAAAATGGTTTCGACCCGGTGTATGGTGCGCGCCCCCTGAAGCGCTACATCCAGCGCCAGCTGGAAACCAGGCTCGGTCGCCAGATCATCAGCGGTGAAGTGCCCGACGGCAGCACCCTGGTAATCGACGCCAAACAAGATGAGCTGACTATCACAGTTGCGTAAGAATCACGCTCAAGTGCTTTTGTTTAGGATTGCAGGTCGCGGAATAACAGTTGAAACTGTACATTCCGCAACCTGATCATTCAGTCACGCACCGTATCGGTTAACGATTGAAATGCTCAAATGCGAACTGCAGGAAGATGAGTATGTACACTTAATCGCTTTTAAACAAATCAAAAGATGATTTGTTTGCCGCTGTTTTTTCAGGCGCTTTCGGGAGTGTCCATTCAATACATTCTTTGCCGATAAGTATGTTTGTTGAAAAATATGATCCGTTATACACGCAGCCTAGTTTCATTTCAGAATTAACTTCAGCGGGAATGTTTTTTACAAAGAAATTTCCTGTATGGTCCGTTTTCGTTTGTAAAAATCCCTTGTAATAGCATATACTTAATGTATTGTCAGTGACTTCCACTCCGGCAGAATTCTTAATCACTCCCGCTACCGCAATCGGAAGCGAGTCATCCAGAACCAATGTAACCCTGTTTGTTGATCCAACAAAACATTCAATGTTGTTTTTTTCCACCTTCCCGCCGGACGGGTCCGAAGCGACTAAATGCAATATAACTCTATCAGTATCTTCAATGTAAAAAGAAGATACTCTTTCCCATTCGTCACTGCTGAGAACCACGTGTTTGCCTCTTAAAGAGCTGGTGTTTTCTGTTTTGGATTTAACTCCAAGAATATAGTCGAGGACCGGCACGCCTTTACTGTCAAGCACTTTGAGCAGCAAGCATGGTTTTTCAAACACCCGAAGTTTAACCGTTGCCGTTTCTTCCGGGGTAATGGTTGCGATCACAGAATCGGCTGGTCTGTAATGCCTGTCCTCAATATATTCCACCATCACATTGTGTATAGCAGGTGCCGCCGCGTTGGAAATAACAAACTGTCCTGATTCGTCTGTGGGTGTTTCGGAGTGAACTTCATACCAGCTTTTAATCTGTTCCTGCAAATCTCGTTCTTCAGGTTTGAGCATTGTTTTTTCTTTGGGCCATTTACATGGTGTCGCCTCAACAATCACTCCCTTAACTGGTTTGTCGAATTGATTGATTACTTTTCCGGAAATAATCCCGGTTTTTCGCAACGTAATAATATAGTTTTTATTTACATCTGCCGGTCTGAGATATATTTTTACAGGGGCAATTCCCGGTTCTTTTACTTCCAGATATCCATGAATCTTCCGGCTGACGGGAGCGGGCAACGAAAATCTACCTTTGCTGTCAGTTGTAACTGATTCCAGCAGCAGTGATGATGACTGCGAAGTAAAGCATACCTTCACACCCGGCGCCGGTTTGCTCGTTTCGGCATATATTACTGTTCCTTTAACCGTAGGTACGCGGTTCATCGTTGCATTCAGGATTGTTTTGTCAGCAACAACGCGATTCTCCTCTGGTTTCTTTTCAGAATCGTTCCGGCTATTCCTTAATGACTGCGTTTGTTCTCCGGGAGAATAATTTACAAGTAACATAACCAGTAAACACCATACTGCATATATTTTCTTCATTGAAACCTTCTACACAATTTTGGGTTATTATCGCTTCCGGCGACGCAAAAAACTGCAAACTGCTTCCGGTTAATTGTTGATTCGACCTTTCCATTTTACGAGTATTCCTTTGGTTTGTCAACTGAATTGTCATTCTATAATACATTGCTTTTCCAGGCTTTCATGTTTGTCTGTCAAAATGAAAAGCTGTCCGAAAATCCGGCGTTCCATGATTGTTATGTTTATTTGATTGCAGACTTTGTTTTTATACCTTATTCACGCTATAATAGAGAATGAGGGTGAATATATATAGTAACGTACCCTGGAGTAACATATGAAAGGTTTCTGTAACAACTTTATACTGGTTATCACGCTGGCCTGTTCACTCACCGCCTGTGGCCAGAAATCTCCCGGGACGGCCGAAACAGTAACGCAGCAAACGTCACGAACAGTTATGAAGACAGATGCAGA